>CAYIFD010000025.1:3865-7498 GCA_964362595.1 uncultured Candidatus Saccharibacteria bacterium | reverse complement strand
CAATGTGGGTGATTGCGCCGGCATGGCTGCCGACCTTTTTGAGACATACGCGGTAACGGCGATTGCCGCCATGCTCCTTGGATCTCTGCTATTCCCAGGCAATCCAGTTGCTGTCGCTCTTCCCCTGCTCATTGGCGGGATAGCTATTTTTGCCTCTATTGCCGGAACTTTTGCCGTTAGGGTAAAAGAAAACGGTTATATCATGGGAGGACTCTACCGCGGGTTGATTGCCTCCTCGCTTCTTACCCTGATTATTCTCTGGCCCGTTTTCTCCGTGGTATTGGAACGGGACTTGGTAAATTCTTATTTTATTGCGGCCCTTTGCGGGATTATGGTTACCGCCTTCATCTTTCTTGCTACCGAATATTATACTTCCAAAAAATTCCGGCCGGTCAAAAATATTGCCCGGGCTTCCTTAACCGGCCACGGGACCAATATTATTATTGGTTTGGCTTTTTCTTTGGAGGCCACCGCTTTTCCAATTATAGTAATATCGGCAGGGATGCTGGCGGCTTATCTTTTTGCCGGGCTTTACGGAATTGCTTTAGCGGCCATGACTATGCTGGCTATGGCCGGAATAGTGGTTGCCATTGACGCTTTTGGTCCGATCACGGACAACGCTGGCGGTATTGCCGAGATGTCTGGACTTCCCGAGGAAGTAAAGCGGGTTACCGATACTTTGGATGCAGTTGGCAACACCACCAAAGCCGTGACTAAAGGATATGCCATTGCTTCAGCCGGCCTGGCTGCTCTGGTGCTTTTTGCGTCTTTCGTGGAAGAATTGCGCAGTTTTGGCAAAGGGGCCTTTTTTGACCTTTCGGATCCTTATGTGGTTGTCGGGCTTTTTGTCGGCGGTATGATGCCTTACCTTTTTGCCTCCTTTGCCATGAGGGCGGTGGGTAAAGCCGCCCAAAGTGTGGTAGAAGAGGTGCGCAGGCAATTCAAAGAGATAAAAGGAATCATGGAAGGAACTGCGCGTCCGCAGTACGATAAAGCCGTGGATATCGTAACCAAAGCGGCACTTCGCCAAATGATTCTACCGGCTCTTATCCCGGTGGCGGTACCGATACTTCTCGTGGTTGTCCTTGGATCCAATGCCGCTCAAGCCCTTGGAGGGCTTCTCGTTGGAACCATTGTTACCGGACTTTTTGTGGCCATTTCCATGACTTCGGGCGGAGCGGCCTGGGACAATGCCAAGAAATTTATTGAGGAAGGTAATTACGGCGGCAAAAAATCTCCCGCCCACCAGGCGGCCATAACCGGAGATACCGTGGGAGATCCTTACAAAGATACCGCCGGACCCGCCATAAACCCGATGATAAAAATAGTGAACATTGTGGCGCTTCTCATCGCGCGGCTGCTCTAAATAAAAAACGTTCAAGTTTGACGCAAGCATTAATTTTATATATAATTGGAATATGAGCAAAGCGGTAACGCCCACCGTGGAAACAACCAAAGATTTCGTCCTTATAAAAATTCCCAGAAGATTGTTTGGCGGGCCGGTTTCCCATAGAAAAATTTCTGCTCTGGAACGCGGACTCGGAAAGTCGTTGGAAGAACTCAAACAAGGGAAAGCCATCGGGCCGTTTAGCAATGCTAAAGACCTTATGAGATCTTTGCACCGCCCCCGTTAATTTATGCAGGTTGAGTATACCCCTTATTTCAGGAGGAAATTTGCTAAATTTCCAACGATAGTTCAACGCAAATTTCAGAAACAACTAACTTTATTATTGCGCGATATTCGGCACCCTTCGCTTCGCGCCAAAAAGTTTGATGAAACTGAAGATATATGGCAGGCGCGGGTTGATGACCAGGCGCGTTTTTATTTTAAAATTACAGAAGACAGGTACTCTTTACTTGATATAAAAAAACATAAAGATTGAAAAGATGATACTTTTTCAAAATAATGAATTTTTCCTTGCAAAACCTTCCCCAATCCGAAATAGAGATATTAGTCACTCTCCCCTTTTCCGAATTTGAGCCACACGTTAAACGTGCGGCCTTAAGCATTTCCGAGGAGATTGAGATTGAAGGATTCCGCAAAGGCAAGGTCCCTTTCGAGATGGTGAGAAACCGTTTTGGCGAGGCGGTGATTTACGAGCGAGCAGCGGAGCTTGCGGTAAAAAAGACATATCCGACAATTTTGGAAGAGCTTGTCGCCAAAGGCGAAGTGCGAACGGAAAATCCGCTGATCGGCCGGCCGGAGATAACCGTGACCAAACTAGCTCCCGGAAACGAGCTTCAGTACAAAGTGAAAGTTGCCGTCCTGCCCGAAGTGAAACTGCCCGACTATAAAGAGATCGCGGGGCGCGTCCGCCGGGAAAAGAAGGAAATTTCAGTGAGCGGCGAGGAGATATTAAAAACCCTTGACTGGATTCGTGAATCGCGCGCGACGGGCGAGGGGGAAGCGCGCAAGGTTCCCGATCTCACCGATGAGTTCGCGAAAAGTTTGGGGAGTTTTTCCGATGTGGAGGCGCTCAAAAAGAACGTAAAAGACGGGCTCCGGCTTGAAAAGGAGGAACGGGAGAAACAGCGGATCCGCGCGCGGATTCTTGAAGAAATTGCCAAGAACGCCGCCATTGAGATTCCTGATGCGCTCGCTGAGGCGGAATTTGCGAAAATGCTCGGGGAATTAAAGTCAGGCGTGGAAGGAATGGGAATGAAATGGGAGGACTACCTCTCCCACATCAAAAAGACGCCGGAGGAACTTCGTCAGGACTGGATAGAAGACGCGGCAAACCGAGCGCGCTCTGCGCTGGTATTGCGTGAAATCGGAAAGACGGAGAACATCCGGCCGTCCGATGAGGAGGTCCGGCAGCGCGCCGATGAGTTTTTGCGCCAATACAAGACGTCGGAGGAGGCGGAAAAGGGCCTTGATCCGGAGAAACTAAAAGAGTATACTATGGGGGTACTGCGAAACGAGAAAGTATTCGCTTTTCTGGAAAATATTGAGTAATTGCGGGGTTCCCTCGGCATATCGCCTCGCAAGGTTTCCGTTTCTTTAGGAGAATGGAAAATAAAAAGGAAAATGAGTTACGACAAATTTTACAATCAATATCTTATTCCGACGGTGATTGAAAAATCGCAGTTTGGGGAGCGGGCTTATGATATCTATTCGCGGCTGCTTAAGGAGCGGATCATATTTTTGAGCGGGCCGGTCATGGACCCGGTAGCTAACGCCGTAATTGCCCAGCTTTTGTTTCTGGAGTCCGAAGACCCCAAAAAGGACATAAAGCTTTATGTCAATTCTCCGGGTGGGTCGGTAACGGCCGGCATGGCGATTTATGACGCTATGCAATACATAAAACCCGATGTCTCCACCGTATGTGTGGGCATGGCCGCTTCCATGGCCGCGGTTTTGCTTGCCTCCGGCGCTAAAGGCAAACGGTTTGTTCTGCCAAACTCCGAAGTGCTTCTGCATCAGGTCATGGGAGAAGCCGGCGGGCAGGCGGTGGAGATTGAGATTTCCGCCAGGCACATCATTAAGATCAAAAACCGCTTAAACGAGATTTTAGCCAAGCATACCGGCCAGCCATTGGCTACTATTGAAAGAGACACGGATCGCGATTTCTACATGTCGGCCGAAGAGGCCAAAAAATACGGAATTATTGATGAGATCATAAAACGGAAGAA
>CAYIFD010000025.1:0-3765 GCA_964362595.1 uncultured Candidatus Saccharibacteria bacterium | reverse complement strand
AAGCAAACTTTTTCCGGTCATTTCCTCCGGCTTTTCTATGCCCAGTAACTCCAAGATAGTGGGCGCCACATCGGTGATAATTCCCGCGACTTCTTTTTTTGTTTCGGCGATTTTCGCTTCGCCTCTTGGCTGTTTTAAGCGAAAACTTTGGCCGACTAGATAAAGCGGAACCGGATTTATAGAATGCCTCGTCCTTTTTTCACCGGTTAAGACATCTCGTTTCAGTTCTATATTGCCGTGGTCTCCGGTTACAAGCATTACGGCATTCGTATTTAGCGCCGCGTTCATGATCTGTCCCAGGGACTCATCCAATATTTCTACGGTTTGCACGGCCGAACGGAAGTTGCCCGAGTGTCCGACCATGTCGGCATTGGCGAAATTGGCGATAATCACGTCGTAGCGGTTGAAATTTTCCAGAATTTTAGCAGTAATATCCGGAGCCCGCATCTGGGGGGTTTCGTCAAAATGGGAAACGTCAAGCGAGGGTATAAGAATTCGTTCCTCTCCGGGAAAGGACTTCTCCTTGCCGCCGTTGAAAAAGTAAGTGACATGAGCGTACTTCTGGGTCTCGGCAATGTGAAGATGCCGCAGGCCCGCTGCGCCCAAAATCCTGGAAAGGGGCCAATTTATTTCCAACAGTGGAAAAGCAGCATACGCGGCCAAGTCCTTCTGGTATTCAGTCATGGTAACGAGGAAAAGATTTTTTACTTTCTTGCGGGGGAAGTGGTCAAAGGTCTCGTCGCTAAAGGCGTGGGCAAGCTCCCGCATGGAGTCCTCGCGAAAGTCAGAAAAAATGAGCGCATCCCCTTCTCCCACTAAAGCGGGCTTGCCCGCCGTAGTCCCGACGGCCGTCGGGACGAAGGCGGGTTTGATAAATTCGTCCGTAATGTCGTTATCATAAGAATGCCGCAGGTGCTCCGGAATTGAGAAGACCTTCTCGCCGATTCCTTCGGTGAGCAGCAGATAGGCGGTTTGAATACGATCCCATTTTTCATCCCGGTCCAGGGCGTAAAATCTCCCCACCGCAGAAGCCAGCAGCGCCTGCGGCCATTGTTTTTGCATTCGTTCCTCAAGAACTCCTAGGAACTTGGCGGCCTGTTTTTGCGGCGCGTCTTTACCGTCCGTAAATACGTGCAGAAATACCCGGCTTATGTTTTCTTTTTTGGCAAATTCAAGCAGGGCGTAAAGGTGGTCAATAGAGCTATGCGCCGAGCCGGAAGAGATAAGACCGGCGATATGTAAACTGGAATTATATTTGCGCACATGCTCAACCGCTCCCAGAAAAGCCGGATTTTTGAAAAAAGAGCCGTCGTAAATCGCGTTTATAATCCGCGGCAGATGGTGATAAACTGCTCTTCCGGATCCGATAGTTAGATGTCCGACTTCAGAATTGCCCGCTTCTCCCCAAGGAAGACCAACGGCAATTCCGGAGGCCTGGAGAGCTACAAAAGGGAAGTTTCGCTCTATTTCATTCAGGACCGGAGTTTTGGCCTCCGCTACCGGATTTCCCGCTTTTTCCAGAGAAATGCCAAAACCGTCCAGAATAATAAGCAGCAAGGGCTTGGGACGGGTCATGGATATTATTGTAACATCTCGCCCCATTAGAGAGAAACATCGTTTGTTTGGCAAAGTACATCAGAAGTTTCTCTCTAACGGAGTAAAATTTGACAAAACGAACCCCTTTCTGCTAAATTGGCGTTATAAACAATAAGTGTTGAAATTTAACTTTTGCTAATAGGAATATCTCCAATACGTTTTGGCGAGAGATTGCGCGACCGTATGACTACTTGCGTTTGTCGTCACTTTCTAAATATTTACCTTTTTGAGCAAAGGGTCTCGGGAAACCGAGCTTGGTTGCGTTAATCCTCTCTTAGCAGACGTATTCGCGGATTTTCCATTTAAACCAATATGGACCTGTTGCTTTTTATCACCTTGGGAGGTTTGGCGGTTTTGGCCGTGGGAATTGGCCTTGGCTATCTGATCCGCCAACTAATTGCCCAGCAGCGTAAATCCTCCATTGAGACCAAGTTAAAAAAATTCGTTGAGGATTCCAGGGCCGAAGCCAAGGAAATTTTGCTGGAGGCCAAAGAAAAGGCGGCCAAGATTCTGGATGAAGCCAAACAAGAAGAGAAAGATCGTCTGGGCCAGTTGCGAAGGATGGAGGAGCGCGTCCTGGAACGGGAGACCATCATAGACAGGAGGATGCAGGAGCTGGCCGAAAAGGAAAAAAATATAGCAGAGCGGGTTGAAAAAGTAAAGGCGATTAAGACGGAGCTTGAGACAAACCGCGAGAAACTCTTTAAGGAGTTGGAGCGGGTTTCTGGATTAACCAAAGGGGCGGCGGTGGAGGAAATCATGAAGCATGTGGAAAAAGAACATGCCGAAGATATAATGATGCGCTTGCGAAAGCTTGAAACCGCAGGGATGGAGGAAATGGAACGCAAGGCCAAAAATACTTTGGCAGCACTTATCCAACGTTTAGCCACTTCCACCACTTCGGAAGTTACTACTACCACGGTGGCCATTCCTTCGGATGATCTTAAAGGCAAGATTATCG
The DNA here is from genome assembly GCA_964362595.1 of uncultured Candidatus Saccharibacteria bacterium. Classification (GTDB taxonomy): domain Bacteria; phylum Patescibacteriota; class Minisyncoccia; order Sungbacterales; family HO2-52-23; genus CAYPPK01. Next base: position 1,208 of record CAYIFD010000025.1, on the reverse strand, counting down.
GCCGCGAAGGCCGAAACATCAAGGCCCTGGAGCGGGCGGCCGGGGTGGAAATTATCGTTGACGACACCCCCGGGTCAATCGTGATTTCTGGCTTTGATCCGGTACGTCGACAGATAGCTAAGACCGCTTTGGAATTGCTGATTCGGGACGGGAGAATACAGCCGGCCAGAATTGAGGAGGCAACGGAAAAGGCCAGAGAAGAAATAGAAAAACAAGTCAAAGAAGCCGGAGAGCAGGCAGCTTACGAGGTGGGAGTTTTTGATCTTGATCCGCGCCTCATAACCCTCCTGGGGAGGTTGAAATTCAGGACAAGCTACGGACAAAATGTGTTGCAGCACTCCATCGAGATGGTGCACTTGGCAGGGATGCTGGCAGAGGAGGTCGGCGGGGATGTGACCGTTGCCAAGAAAGGGGCGCTCCTGCACGATATTGGGAAAGCGGTTGACCATGAAGTGACCGGAACCCACGTGGAGATCGGGAGAAGGATTCTCCAAAAATTCGGGGTGGATACACGGGTGATTCAGGCCATGCAGTCGCACCACGAGGAATATCCTTACGAGACGCTTGAGTCCATTATTGTGCAGACGGTGGATGCGGTTTCCGCTTCCCGTCCGGGGGCGCGGCGCGACTCAATTGAAAATTACTTAAAGCGTCTGGAGGATTTGGAACGAATTGCCGCTTCTTTCCCCGGTGTGGAGAAGGCGTACGCAATATCCGCCGGAAGAGAGATAAGAATTTTTGTCACCCCAGATAAAATCAGTGATCTGGAAGCAAGAAATTTAGCCCGGGAAATTGCTATCCGCGTGGAAAACGAATTGAAGTATCCGGGAGAGATTAAAGTAAACGTGATTCGGGAGACAAGGGTGATAGAGTACGCAAGATAATGCAAAATGTAAAAATCAAAATGGAAAATGACAGCACAAATTAAATTGTCATTTTGATTTTTGATATTTGCATTTTGAATTTAATTCTAAAACGCCCCGAGGGGGGCGTTTTAGAATGGGTTACTGCGGTGGAATTTCTTCAAATTGCGGAATCGGCTTTATCTCGGTGGTGGTAACAGAAAGCGAACTGCTGCAGGCCCGGGTCACTGTCTGACTCTCGGATGTAACGGTCACCGAACCGGTTTTTGTTCCCTGGTCGGAGTATGACTTCTGTACCGATTGAGTTGTTCCAGAAAGCCCGTCAGTGCCAGACCAGGAGTAGCT
>CAYIFD010000024.1:0-7533 GCA_964362595.1 uncultured Candidatus Saccharibacteria bacterium | reverse complement strand
CCGGCATGTCTCTGGGAGTTGCGATTGAAAATCCGATTAAGGCCAAAAGCTTCCCGGAGCTTATCCAGCAGATCGCCAGGGCGGTGCGGCTGATCGCCTTTCCCCTGGCTATTGTGGCTATCATCTTCGTGGGGTTTAAGTTTGTCATTTCCTCGGCCAGAGGAGATGAAAAAGGACTGGGGGAGGCCAAAAAAATGTTTTTCTGGGTGGTGATAGGCACGGCCGTGATCGTGGGCGCTTCAGCTTTAGCGGAGTGGGTGGTGGAATTTGCGAAAACATTGTAAAGAAATTAAAAAGGTCGAGTACCAATCAAAAACTTATTCAAATGTCGAAGTTACAAAAAATTTATTATTCGGGAGTTATCTTTGCTTATACATCCCTTCCGTTTATAGCCGCAGCACAACAAGCAAACCCGGATATTATCGGAAACAAGATACGAGATATTGGAGGGGTCCTTAACACCGTCATCGGCGTCCTTTTCGTCCTGGCCACCGTAATCTTTCTCTGGGGCGTGATTCAATTCATTGCCAAATCCGGAGATCCGGAGGGACAGAAAAAAGCCAAGGGCGTTATGACCTGGGGCATTGTGGGTCTGGCGGTAATGGCCGCGGCTTGGGGGGTGGCTGCTATATTGGTGAATTTCTTTGGGGCAACTGGAACGCCTCCGACTCCCACCCTACCGATCATCCAGCTGCAAGGACGGTAGAGTGTAAATGTAACTACCTCAATCATATGAATCTGCAAAAAATAAAAATAGCAACTTCTGTCTGGTTATTCGGCTACTCGCTCTTAATGCCTATGCTGGCCTTAGCACAGAAAACAGATATAGGAGGAGTATTTGGAGGTATTAAACAGGTCCTTAACACCGTCATCGGCGTCCTTTTCGTCCTGGCCACCGTAATCTTTCTCTGGGGCGTGATTCAATTCATTGCCAAATCCGGAGATCCGGAGGGACAGAAAAAAGCCAAGGGCGTTATGACCTGGGGCATTGTGGGTCTGGCGGTAATGGCCGCGGCTTGGGGGGTGGCTGCTATTTTAGTGCAATTTTTCGGAGTTGAGGGCCAAAGACCTACGACTGTTCCTCCTCCGTCTGCTCCGACCGCCCCTCTTCCTTAAATAGGTTTATTGACCAAGATGACCTTGGAGAAGCTGGTTACCAATATCCAGACCGGAATATTGAATCCTATCATAAACCTGTTGTTTGTTTTAGCGACAGTAGTTTTTTTGTGGGGAGTTATTCAGTATGTCATCGGCAGTCAGGGAGATACAACCAAACTTGAAAAAGGAAAGCAGGTCATGATTTGGGGAATCGTCGGAATGACTATCATGGCTTCGGCCTGGGGAATCGTAAAAATCCTCTGCCAATTCTTCGGAACCTGTAGGTAAGAATTGGTCACTTGCCTTAAAGAAAAACCGCCCTTAAGGGCGGTTTTTCTTTACTACCCGGCTTGGAAAATTGGTAATTTTCTGATACAATTTATAGGTATTAGATTTTATATTGCCTCCGTGGCGGAACTTGGAATACGCGCACGGCTTAGAACCGTGTGGGGAAACCCTTGCAGGTTCAAATCCTGCCGGAGGCATTTGCCGGACCGCAAAAAATATGAGATAGTATCCGGGTTGCCGGTGTAGCTCAGTCGGCAGAGCACGATCATGGTAAGATCGGGGTCCGCGGTTCGATTCCGCGCACCGGCTTGAACTTGATATGTTTAAATATTTAAATGTTTAAATCTCGCGGACATGCCCCAACCAAATTTAGTAAAAATGCAGTGCTCCTCATGCAAGCGTATAAATTACTGGACCAGCAAAAACAAAAAACTGGTGGAGCGGAAACTGGAATTCCAGAAATATTGCCGCTGGTGCCGAAAGCATACCGCCCATAAAGAAACTAAAAAATAGTTTCTTTATGAGAATTTCCAATTTCCAAGCACCAATTTCCAAACAATAGTGGTATACCGGTGGTCTCCCCGCCTGCCTTGCCAAATGGGGGTATAGTTCAATGGCAGAACGCTGGTCTCCAAAACCAGTAATCAAGGTTCAAGTCCTTGTACCCCCGCCTTCGCTCGCCGTAGCTAAAGCTCCGTCGAGCTTCGGCGGGTGAAACCCGTCGCGGGATCCCTTGATAAATAGGCACGACCTGCTATAATACGGGCACTGGTCGAACAAAACTTTTTATAACTTATCACATCAATATGATTACATCATTCTTGAAAAAGAAAAGTGGCCGCCGTTCTCTCATTGCTATCTTGGCCGTGCTTACCGTTTTTGGAGCAGGGGCTGTGGCCTACGCGACCCACTCGTGGGGTAACTACCACTGGGCGCGTACGGCGAATCCCTTTACGTTGAAGCTTGGCGATAACGTCTCTATTGCATGGGATGCATACCTTGGCGAGGCATCATCCGACTGGAGTCAATCGAGCGTTTTAGACACCGCGATTGTGGCTGGGAACACAGACCCGAGAAAGTGTAAGGCCACAAGCGGACGCGTGGAAGTGTGTAGCGCCAAATACGGCTTCAACGGCTGGCTGGGCGTGGCGCAAATCTGGGTTAGCGGTAGTCACATCGCGAAAGCCGTCGCTAAGATGAACGATTCGTACTTCAACACTGCAACGTACAACACGCCCCCGTGGAGACGGCTCGTGATGTGCCAGGAGATTGCGCATACATTCGGGCTTGATCACCAGGATGAGGACTTCTACAATGCAAACCTCGGTACCTGCATGGACTATACGGCCGATCCAGATGGACCGCCCTCAAACGAGCACCCGAACACGCATGACTTTGAACAGCTTGCGCTGATCTACGAGCACCTCGACAGCTCCACGACCGTAGGCGCAGATGCTCCAAGCGGACCAGGCAAGAGCGGCCTTGCGGCCGTTGATGTCTCGGAGCCGGGCGAATGGGGTCAAGTGTTGCGGAGAGACGGCAAGGGTAACCCATCGCTCTACAAACGCGACCTCGGCAACGGAGAGAAGGTTTTCACTTTCGTCTTCTGGACAGATGAGAAGTAAATCAACCGCATTTACATTCACAAAAACACCCCGGCGTGGGGTGTTTTTGTTTTTCACTGAACTACGTTGAAACCTCCCTAAAATCTGGAAATATTACTCAATCTTTAGTATTCTCAAAATAGGTTCTAACTTCGTTCAACATCCCCCGCTGCAATTTTATGAACTCAAAAGAGGCGCTGATCCAATCGCTCCTAGACGAGGGCTATTTGAAAACACCTGAAATAATCCAGGCCTTTCACGCGATAGATCGCGCTGATTTTGTTTTGCCAGAATACAAAGAAGAGGCCTACGGCAATTATCCCCTGCCTATAGGCGAAGGACAAACAATATCCCAGCCCCTGACCGTAGCTTTTATGCTGGAACTTTTGGAACCCAAGCCCGGAGAGAGCATTTTGGATATCGGCTCCGGTTCCGGCTGGACTGCCGCTTTACTCGCGCATATCGCGCTTGGAAACGGAGTTTCCAAGTCGGAAAAAGGGCGGGTGATCGGAATTGAACGCCTTCCGGAAATCTGTGAATTTGGGAGGGGGAATCTTGCGAAGTATTTTGATGAAAATCGCGCAAAAATAATCTGCGCCGATGCCGCCGACGGTCTTGTCGGAGAGGCGCCGTTTGACCCCGCACCTTTTACGGACAAATCTGCAGGCGGCGCGAAGCGCCAGTCCGCAAAAGGTGCGGGGTTTGACAAGATTCTTGCAGGCGCTGCCGCCTCAAAAGATATTCCGCCGGCGTGGAGGGAACAATTGAAAGTTGGAGGAAAAATTGTAGCGCCTGTGGACGGCTCGGTTTGGCTTTTCATAAAAAAGACAGAGAACGACTGGGAAGAAAAGGAGTTTACCGGTTTTGCGTTTGTCCCCCTAGTTAGCGACAAGAAACAAGCAACACGTGACAAGAAGATCAAAAAACCGAAGAGAAATTGGTTCGTTATATTACTTGCTGCTTGTCTCATGTCGCTTGTCGCTATCGCTGCCAATGAAATCTATCTCCCCCACTCCCAGACAAACGAGCTAAAGCGAGTGGAGATCAGTCAAGGCCTTGGTTCCATAAAAATTGCCGAGCGCCTTAAGGAAGAAGGAATAATTCGCTCCAAGTGGGCTTTTATTTTTTATATTAGCGTCAAGGGAATTGCTTCAAAACTCAAACCCGGCACTTATGCTTTTAGCAAAAAAACTATTTCAGAAATAGCCATAGATTTGGTAAAAGGAGCGAACTACGAACGGGTAATGACCATACCGGAGGGATGGAGCTTGCGGGAGATTGGTTTATATATGCGGCGTCAAGGGTTCGCTTTTGGTACCGACTTTGAAACCGTGGTTCAAGATCGGGAAATAATCCGTAAATGGTCGGAACGTTTCCCTTTTCTTGCTGAAATACCCGTTCCCTTTGGTCCGGAAGGGTATCTATTTCCCGATACTTATCGTATATTCCAGGATGCTCCGTCCAAGCAGGTTTTACTAAAGATGCTTGAAAATTTTGAGAAAAAAGTCGCTCCGGAATTACAATTGGAAATAGCTCGCCAAAAAAAATCTCTTTTTGAAATAATAACTATGGCCTCATTGATTGAAAAAGAGGTTGTTTCGGAAGAAGACAGAGCCGCCGTCTCGGGAATTTTATGGAAACGGCTTGAAGCCGGCATCCCCCTGCAAGTGGATGCGACTATTACTTATATTAAAAAACAAAACTCCTTCCCAAATGGGCGGGTGCTTATTGCCGACACCAAAATTGATTCCCCTTACAATACCTACTTATACCGCGGCCTCCCCATAGGCCCCATTGCCAATCCCGGCATCTTGGCGATCAAAGCGGCTATTTTTCCGCAAAAATCTCCTTATCTTTACTACCTTTCCGCTCGGAATGGGCGCACTATTTTCTCCAAAACCTTGGAAGAACATAACGAGGCCAAAGCAAAGTACTTGCGTTAAGCACTTGACGACTTTATAAAGACAGGTATATACTAAATGTGTTTTCCAAAGACAATAGGTTGGCAACAAATAATGCCATAAATCCTATTCAGGAATTGAGAGCTTTTCAGCTCGGTCTTTGGGCGTAAGAACGCCTATTTTTATTTAATATGCCTTTAACTAAAACCAAAAAAGAAGAAACAGTAAAAGAACTTACCGATAAGTTCAAGCGCAAAAAAATCGCTATTTTTAGCGATTTTCACGGTATGCCCGTGATTAAATCGCAAGCCCTTCGCCGATCTCTTAGACAGAATCAAGCTGAATACAGGGTAGCGAAAAAAACCTTGCTTGACCGGGCTTTGGCTGAAGCGGGAATTGAAGCCAAAACCAAGGAATTGCGGGGAGAAATAGGAGTGTCCTTTGGATATGAAGATGAGGTCTCACCCGCCAAAACTCTTTTGAAATTCAGCAAAGAAGTGGAGACCTTTAAGATCCTAGGCGGTTTGCTGGGAAGTCGTTTCTTGAGCGCTAGTGAAGTAATCGCTATTGCCAGGACTCCTTCCCGAGAAGTTATTCTTGCTCAACTACTTGGCGCTCTGTCTTCCCCCATTCGCGGTCTAGCCACAGTATTACAGGGGAATATTAGAGGTCTGGTCGTAGTATTAAATAAAATAAGAGAACAAAGTGTTTATGGAAAAAGATAAACTTATAGAAACCATAGAAAAGATGTCCGTGCTTGAGCTTTCAGGACTCGTAAAAGCACTGGAAGAGAAGTTTGGCGTATCTGCTTCCATGCCCATGATGATGGGGACGATGCCGGGAACGGGAGCAGCCGAAGAAGAAGAGAAACCCGAGGAAAAAACCGCCTTTGCGGTGGAGCTTACCGAGACCGGAGGCCAAAAGATCAACGTCATTAAAGCGCTCCGAGAAGTTACCCAATTTGGCCTTAAGGAAGCGAAAGATCTGGTTGATAGCGCGCCGAAGACAGTAAAAGAAGGCGCCACCAAAGAAGAAGCAGAGGAAATAAAGAAGAAGCTTGAACAAGCAGGGGCAAAAGTTACTATTAAGTAACAAGTGACAAGAGACAAGAAACATGGCAGATGACTTGGGATATCGGAAACTTTCTGTATATCAAAAGGCTAATACACTTGTTTTGTCAGTCTATGAATTTACCAAAAAGTTCCCCAAAGAGGAACTTTTTGGTTTAACATCACAAATGAGAAGATGTGCTGTGTCTGTAGTTGCAAACCTGGTTGAGGGCTATGGACGCAGAACAATAAACGATAAAATACATTTTTATTACATTTCAAGAGGCTCACTTTCAGAACTTGAATATTATCTTGATTTAGCCTTTCAACTAGAATACCTCTCAGAAAAAGATTATAGAGACATTTACGACTTGCGAAAAGAGGTTGGAAAGTTGTTAAATGGGTTCATTAGGGCCATAACAGGCAGTAAGTAACTTGTTACTTGTCGCTTGTCTCTTGCCACTAGTTTATGGAACATATACTAGAAAAACTCTTTGAGTCCGTTCCGAAAGTCCGGCTTTTACGGCTATTTGCGCGAAACCCGGATCAGTTACTTGCCTTTGAGGATATAGTTAAGCGAAGTCAGGTTAAAAGGCCACAAGCCCGCAGAGAACTTAAAAAACTTCTGGTCCTAGGACTTGTAAAGCAGAAAACAGCCAAAACCCCAGCCGGAACGCGAAGAACCAAGGTCTATTTTGCTAATACCGAGTTCCGCCTGTTGCCGGAACTGCAGGACATCTTGACCAAAGACGCGGTTGCTTCCAGGAAAAAACTCCTATTTCGGGCAAGAGGGCTAGGAAAAATAAAGCTTCTTGTTATATCCGGAGTATTTATTAACAATGATACATCCCGAACTGATATCCTTCTTGTGGGTGATCATATTAAGCAAGCAAAACTGGAAAAGTTTCTGGCAGAGCTTGAATCAGAAATTGGCCGCTCCCTTTACTACACGCTTATGAGTTCTGATGAATTTGCGTATCGGCTAGATATGTATGATCGGTTTCTACGGGATATATTAGAGTTCCCGCATGAGAAAGTGATAAATAAGCTAAAAATCTAAATGTTTGCCGTTTTACAACCTAAAAAAGCAGCCCGCGCGGCTGCTTTTTTAGGTTGCTAAAAGAGGAAATTTAAGTTAAAATTAGAAAGAATTATGGGCGTTTAGCTCAGCCCCGACGCACATTATAAAACTTATAATTAGAGAAGTCGGGGAGCCGACCGAAGCGTCGACTTGGTAGAACGTTGCATTTTCACCCCGTTAGATCTCTTGGGCAGTTAGCTCAGTGGTAGAGCATTGCATTCACATTGCAGGGGTCACAGGTTCAAATCCTGTACTGCCCATTTATATGTCCTTTATCACAATATTATAAAAGACATTTGGATAAATCTGTGTATAAAAATGTCCTTTTGGATAAATGTCTTTTAAAAGTTTTACGTTTTACAAAGTAAATTTTGTTGCGGATACATTTGTATATGTATATGTTCCACATTTTTCGTTTCACAAATGTGAAACGAAAAACATGAAACTATGCCCTCACAAAAACGACAATTCGGAGATATAGGAGAGCGTAAGGCCGAAAACTTTCTGGTTAG
>CAYIFD010000023.1:0-7536 GCA_964362595.1 uncultured Candidatus Saccharibacteria bacterium | reverse complement strand
GTCTTAATCCGGTCAACCTCCTGAAATTTGTATTTTTGAGGACACTGCTTATACGTTTCTATTGCGGAATAGGAGGTTCGCATGGTATATACACCATAGCTCTAATGATATGTAGTCACAAGGAGGAAGACGATGACATCTTCAGAATGGAGACAAAAGCTTGTTGCGGAAGCATTAAATTATATGAACCAGCCGCTTGATCAGCTCGCTTGTTCACAATAAAAGGCGGAGCAAAAGTTGGGCGGTGTTCAATGAGAACACTGCCATTTATTTTGTTAGGGGACTGTGGATAAGTAGATTTGCTTGTATATGGGGTATGTCGCATAATTATACTTAAGCGACATACTTACTATGGATAAAACTAAGAAGCCAATCCCCCGGCATATTAACGATTTTCTCGACTGGTTAGATATCGAGAAAGGACTTGCAACCAAATCGCAGGAAAACTATTCGCGCTTTATTAAGAAGTTTACTGACTGGCTAAAAATTGCCGATTTAGAGAAATTACTGCCACATGATCTCTCCCCCGAACATGTCTGGAAATATAGGGTTTACCTATCACGAAACTCCAAACAGCCGCTTAAGCGATCTACCCAGAATTACTATCTGATAGCCCTAAGGGCCTTACTTAACTACTTTGCACAGCGAGATATTCTTTCGTTACCCGCTGAAAAAATAAAACTGGCAAAGGATAAACGTGAGCGGCAAATACGATTTCTGACCCTGGACCACCTTGAACGGCTCTTTGCCGCTCCGCAGGTTAAAACCCGGGACGGCAAACGGGACCGGGCAATTCTTGAGACACTTTTCTCTACGGGCTTGCGAGTAGCAGAGTTGGTGGCGCTGAATCGCGGTCAGATCAAACCAAAACCGGGAGCGAAGGAATTGGAGTTGAGTATAGTCGGCAAGGGCGGCAGAGTAAGAACAATCTATTTTTCTGAACGAGCACTCTACTGGCTAGGCCAGTATCTGGATATAAGACAAGACGATGAAAACGCACTGTTTATTTCATTTAACAAACGGGAAATAAAGAACAACCGCCTGACCCCTCGGACGGTTCAAAGAATTGCTAAAAAGTACTCACTAAAAGCCGGTATCCCGGCCTTTACCACTCCTCATGTAATGCGTCATACCTTCGCCACCGATCTTCTGGCCCAGGGAGTTGATCTCCGAACCATTCAGGAATTCCTGGGCCACAAAAACATTACTGCCACACAAATCTATACCCATGTGACGAGTAAACAGCTTCGCGAGATTCATCAAAAATTTCATAGCGGCAGGAGATTGTCAGTTTAAAATTTCAACAAATCAAGTTATTCTTTTGATCTTAGAGACTCTGATACCTTTTCCAAAAGATCCACAATAGTCAGAAAAAACACCTTCAGAATCTTCGCAAACCAGCCGATGAATTTGGCAAAATCAATTCCGGTTTCCTCCTGTATATCGCGGTTGACCTCCCGCAGTTTAGGAGAGGCCTTTTCCAGGGTTTGTCCGGGCGAGGGAACCTCAATATTTTCCACCGATGAGGTGGAGCTGGGGATGGGGATAGTAATGTTTCTTTTCAGGGCCTCAAATAGTTTGTCGGGATTTAAAAAATTGACTTGAGCCCCGGCCGAAGAGAGCGGCACAAACACGGCCAGCAACGCTACTATTCCTAACAAATAGGCGGCACGCCAAAGCATAAACTTGCCTAATTTATCATTTTTTCCATTATACCGCAGCTCTAGAGGTAGTCCAACGGATTAAGATAGCCCTGGATGCCGGACGAGGGGTCGCTACCGGCAAAAGGCAAAGTCATATCCCGGCCGCAAACCTTAGATTTAATAGTTCTGATCTCAACCGCTTGGGTCGCCAATACCGTAAAGTGAAGATGCGGACCGGTGGCATATCCAGTTCTTCCGGAGAGACCAATAAACTCATCCCGCTTTACTTCCTGCCCCGACAATACGTTTATTTGTGAAAGGTGCGCGTAGAGCGTGGATAAATTGTTGGAGTGGCGAAGCAAAATCCATTTTCCATATGATGCTCCGCGGCATCCGAGGTCAGTATCCCCTACCGCGGTTATAATTCCATTTTCTGCGGCTAGCACCGGAGTGCCCACACTAGCCCGAAAGTCCATGCCGTTGTGCCCCTGCCGCCCTCCATATCCGCCGGCAAGCGCAAAAGAGGTGTAGCCAAAAAATTGGGTCACGCAGTTTTTTATGTCTTCCCCGTCATTCCAACAGGACTTTATGGTCAATTCAGGCAACGGCCAGCCCAGGATTCCTTTTCCTTTTGCGGGCAGAGAGGAAGGATCAATCGTCACCCGGATTTCCTGCTCAATGGCGCGGACTTCCTGTTCCAGCGCCTTAATTTTTTCTTCACTTGCTTCCAGCCGGGCTTGGTATAGCCGTTCTTGATTTTTAGTTTCTACAAGAAGCGCGCTTCGCTGATTGCGTTCGCTGGCCACGGCGGCGTTTCTGCCGGCAAGTATTTTTTTTAGATCCTCGGCCTCGTCTTTTTTATTTTCGGCTCGTTCTTTTTGCTCCTCCAGTTCAGCCCGCAGCACCCGAAGCGATCCTACCGATGCAACCATTTTTTCTTTAGCGAGCGCGATATATTCTAACTGTTGGAAAAATTCAGAGATGGCGCGAGTTTTCATCAGTACCACAATTAGCGGCTCCTGTTCCTCGGCGGCAAGAACCCGGATAATACTGCTCAAGCCGTAGCGAAGTCGCGCCAGGGCGGCTTCCTTTCCTTTGATCTGAATATCCAATTCCCGAATCTCAAGTCCCGCTCTCTGAATCTTAAGCTGGGTTACGGAAATATCATTTCGAAGCTGTTTTATGGTCCGCGCGATGCGCGCTAGTTCCTCCTGCAGGGTCTGTCCTTGTTCTTGCTTGGCGGCAATCTCAATGCGGAATTTCTCGGCCTCCTCCTCTAGTTTTTTTAACTCGCTATTCTTTTGCTCAATTTGACGCTGCAACTCTTCTACGGATTGAGCCCGGCCTTGCCCGAACATAACAAAAAACGCGATCAAAATTATCGCGATTGTGGAGAAAAGATTTACCCTGGACGCTATCTTCACAATAGTAAAAGTTTTTTGGCTCTTTCCAGCCGTTTTTGCGCTTCCCTGACGCCCAAAACCTCCAGGATTTCAAACGGCCCCGGCGAGGCCTTCTTGCCGGTGAGTGCTACTCGCAACGGCCAAAGAATTTTACCCTTGTTACCCTCCCCTATCGCTTCTAAAAATTCCTTTTCCGCTTTTTCCTTGGAAATTGGAAATTGGAAATTGGAAATTATTTTTTCTGACAGAGAAAGTGATTCGCCGACTTCAGCGTCAGATGTATCCTTCCACCGGAGCAATTCCTTCGGATATACAGGTTCTCTAAAAAAATATTCAACTCTCTCCCCCGCCTCGGAGAGCTTTTTTAGCCGCGGCTGTTCCAGAGCAATAATTTTTTCAATATAGTCCATTGAAAATTGGTCATTGGGAATTGAAAATTTTAAGAAATCTTTAAGATATGGCAAACATAGTTCCGTTAATTCTTTTGCGGATTTCCGACGTATGTACTCCCCGTTCATCCATTCCAATTTGGTTACATCAAAAATCGCACCCGCCTTCTGCACGCGCTCCAGAGAAAATTTCTGTATGATTTCCTCTCGGGTCATAATCTCCCTATTATCTCCGGGGCTCCAGCCCAAAAGCGCAAGAAAGTTGAACAGTGCTTCCGGCAGATACCCTTGGCGGCGATACTCACTTGCCGAAGTGGCGCCATGCCGCTTGGATAGTTTAGAGCGATCCGTTCCAAGGAGCAGAGGCAGATGAGCGTATTTCGGCACCGGAAACCCAAGCGCTTCTATGAGTAAAAGTTGCTTTGGCGTATTCGGAAGATGATCCTCGCCGCGAATCACATGGGTAATCTGCATCTCGTGGTCATCAACGACAACGGCAAAATTATAGAGCGGAATCTCGGGTCTTTTCGCAAGCGAGAAATCGCCCAAAAGGTCGGATTCAAATGAAATTTTCCCGCGAATCAGATCAGAAAACGCAATTTTTTCCCCGAGCGGCGTCTTAAAGCGGATAATCGCTTTTCCTTTTGCTTCGTAGAGCGTACGTTGTTCTTCCCGGGCCATTGAGCGATACTCGCAGACATGAATCGGCGGTTTTTTTGCGTCCATCAACTCCCTTCGTTCTAGTTCGAGTTCTTCCTCGGAATGGAAACAATAAAACGCATGACCGCTCGAAAGAAGCGTTCCGATATGGCGCCGATAGGTTTCCGTGCGCTCGGTTTGCCGATACGGCGCAAACGGGCCTCCGACCTCAACGCTCTCGTCAGGATCAATGCCAAGCCAATGGAGCGAATCAAAGATATCTTTTTCATATTTTTTGTCTGAACGCTCCAGATCAGTGTCTTCAATTCTTAGCACAAATCCGCCTCCATGGTTCTTGGCAAATAAATAGTTAAAGAGAGCGGCTCGCGCCGTCCCCACATGCAGGAAGCCGGTCGGGCTTGGGGCTATGCGGCTTCTAATATTTGACATAGTTAAAAAACATTAATGAATCCCCAATTTTAAAATCTCACGAGCAATAATTTCTGCCGAATCAATACGGGCAAATCTTTGCGCAGCTTCCGACATTTTTTTCATTTGGTCCGGACTGCTTAAGATTTTTTTTATTTCAGAGAGCAGTATGTGCGGGGATAGGTTGGCCTCCTCAATTATCATCGCTGCTCCCCCACCCGCGTACTCATAGGCGTTTTTGCGCTGGTGGTCTTGAGCCGCTTGACGCAGCGGAATTAGAATAGCCGGTTTTCCCCAGGCGGCGATCTCAAAGATGATGGTAGCACTGGCGCGCGAGACAACCAAATCGGAGGCAGCATAAAAATCTCGTATCCTTCCCTCGTCCAAGAAGGGAAAGGAGTGGTAATGTTCTCTGTGTCCGGACTCAAGAATAACTCTTGCTTCTCCGGCCACCCCTTCGTGATTTTCGGCTCCGGTTTGGTGGATGATTTCAAATTCATCGGTTAGTTCCTTTAGCACTCCGAGGACCGCCTCGTTCATTTTCTGGGATCCTCGTGAACCTCCAATGATGCCAACAGCCGGCGCTTCCGAAAGAATATCCAGGCGCTCCTTTGCTTCTTCTTTATTCCCCCCAAAAATATGTTTGCGTATCGGCACCCCTACCGAAGCCGTCTTTTCCGGCGGGAAAAAGTCAGCAGCGCTCTGGAAAGCAATGCCTATTCGCGAAGCAAAACGGGCAGAGAAGTGATTCACTTTTCCCGGAATCGCGTCTGAATCATGAACAATGAGCGGAAGGCGAAAGACAGCCGCGGCAATCACGGCCGGAAGCGCTCCGTATCCTCCTTTGGAAAAAATCACATCCGGCATAATAAAGAAAATACTCCATAAGGCCTGGAAGATTCCCGAGGCCAGCTTGAAAAAATCAATGAAGTTCTTCACCGAAAAGTAATTGCGCAGTTTTCCGCTGCCAATGGGTATGAAAACAATTTTCTCATCGCGGAAAAAATCCTTGGCAAAACCGTCATCCGGCCCGGCATAAAAAAGCTGCAAGTCCAGAATTTGCTCCCGGGCGGCAATCTGTTTCAACTCGCGAATGACGGCGACAATCGGAGTAATATGCCCTCCGCTGCCGCCTCCGGTAAATAAAATTCTCATTAATTTAGAATTTTAAGTATGCTTTGATATATTCAAAAGTATTCCCACGCCTGCCAAGGTCATGGCCAGAGAACTTCCTCCGTAGCTGACAAAAGGCAGGGGAATGCCGGTAAGGGGCAGAAGTCCGGATATAGCGGCCATGTTCACAAAGGCCTGGGTCATGATGCTGATGGATATGCCGGCAGCCAAAAGCTTTCCGAAATTATCGCGCGCGTTTTTAGCAATAACAAGTCCGCGCCAGAAAAGAAAACTGAAAAGGAGGATAAGAACTGTAGCACCCAGAAACCCCAGCTCTTCGGCATAAATCGCGAAAATGGAATCCCCCATGGGTTCAGGCAGATAATTATATTTTTGCAAGCTACGACCGAATCCTTGCCCAAAAAATCCTCCGGATCCTATAGCTATGAAGGCCTGGGTGATTTGGTAACCGATACCCTGGGGTTCAGTTCCCGGATTCAGGAAAACGGTAAAACGGGAAAGCCGGTAAGGAGCCGTTTTGACGATGAGGTAGAGGATAGTCAGGCCAAAAAGCGAGAGGGTGGCTATCTGCGACATTCTTCCGCCTCCCAAAAAATACATTACTCCGGAAGTTATGGCCACCACACCCAACGTTCCGATGTCCGGCTGCATCACCAGAAACATTCCCACGATGGCCAGCATCAACGCGAAAGGGATCATACCGTAGGAAATACTGTGAACTTCTTCCCGCCTGGCGTCAAGCCAACTGGCCAGATAAATGACAAAAGCCAGCTTAAGGAATTCCGCCGGCTGAAAACTTATAGGCCCAAAAACAAGCCAGCGCCGCGCTCCACCCCAAGAATAACTTAGTTGTGGCAGAAATAAAATAGCAAGCAGAATAAAAGCGAGCAGCATGAACGGTAGAGAAAGCTTTTTCCAAATACGGTAAGGAACGCGCCAGGCGACAAGTAAAGCCACCATGCCAATCCCGCCTCCTAAAACCAGCTGTTTCAGGGCATAATAGCCGATGAATCCGGAGTTTTGCATGGAAAGTACCATGGAAGCGGATCCAAGCACCAAAAGGCCGCCGGTAAACAGGGCTAAGGTAATATACAATAAGGGCTTATCCACGGAACGGAACATAACTGTTATTTTAATTTCTTTACTGCTTTCAGGAATTGTTTTCCCCGGTCAAACTCGTTCAAAAATAAGCCAAAGCTTGCCGCCCCCGGGGAGAGAATTATGTAATCGCCTTTTCGCGCCAGCCGATATGCAGTTTTTACCGCCTCTTTCATGGAGTTAACCTTTTTAATTTCTGTATTTATGTTTTTTATTTTTGATATTTGATATTTGATTTTTGTTGTTGCCGTCCCCGGCAGAAAAACTACCGCATCCGCTTTTTCTCTGATTTCCGCAATGAATCGCTTGAAATCAAGATTCTTGTCCTGCCCCCCGCCGATAAGAATAAGGCGATTTTTGCCCGCGATCCTCCGAAACCTCGCGAGGGCCGCCACGGCAGCATCGGGTGAGGTGGCCGTCGTATCGTTGATGAAAGTTACTCCTTGGATAACGGCGATTTTTTGCTGACGCTGCTCAAGACCGTGAAAATTCTCCAATACTTTATCTATGGCCGATACCGGGACGCCGTAGTGCTTAGCTACCGCTATGGCCAGGGCCACGGACGGCCCATAGTGGGACCCCAAATTTTTATCGGTTATCTTTTTAAGAGCGGCAGAAATTCTTGGGAAAATTACTCTGGAGGGAGCAGTCCTGGCAAGTTGCCTGACTTTTGAATCATAAGGATTAGCAAAGAGATAGTCGCCCGGCTTTTGAAACTTGAATATTACGCTTTTTGCCCGGGCATATTCTATCATGCTTTTATGCCAGTTCAGGTGATCTTGGTAGAGATTGGTAAAAACC
>CAYIFD010000022.1:5394-7558 GCA_964362595.1 uncultured Candidatus Saccharibacteria bacterium | reverse complement strand
CTTTTTCCAGTATAACACATCTTTCCAGTCCGTACTTCTTAATTCGTAATTTATACCTCTCCCTATCGGGTCCGTCGCCAACCAAAACAAGCAGCGCCTTCGGGCAAATTTTTATGAAATCCCGCATGATTTTAATGAGCATTGAGAAGTTTTTCTCCTTGTCAACAAAACGGCCGACAGCAATCATTTTGAAATCATAGTCCTTGAAGCGCTCCTCGGTTTGAGGGTCTTTGGCGGCATTTTGAAATTTTGAAATATCGGTAAAAATCGGCAAGATGGTAATTTTTTGTGTAGAATGTGGAGAACTAAGCTCTCCACAGAATGTGGAGAGCTTAGTTCTCCACAAACTCTGTTTTATTCTATGCGAAACCACACGGATGCAGTCCGCCCTCGGAACCAGAAACCGTGCCAACGTATAGCGAATCCGCTCTTTCCAAGAAGCCCGCCGGTAATACTGACTGAAAACATCGGTATGAATCTGAAGTCGAAGAGGGATTCTGCTGCCTCGCGCCACCAAATAAGCCACGAGCCCCCATTCCCCCGAATCCTGGGCGTCAATCACCTGCGGACGATATTTGCGCGCTATCGCCTTTCCCAGCTGCAGGACCTGCCAAAACCGTAGAAGAGAAATTCTTGAGACAGCCGGCCAGAGAAAAAGGTTCCCGTATCGTCGTGGTTCTCGCTTCTCGCGCTCTCCGGAGACAATATGCAGCTCTTCAAAAGACCCGGCGTACTCGCGTATTCTCTTGAACGCTTCCGATTCTTCGCTAAAAAGATTCGGTTCGCGGCCGATGACCAGAACTTTCATAATCTTTGGAAAACCTTAAGCCACTCCTGGGCAGCTTGCGGCCAGGTTTTAAGAAAAGAAAATGATTGCAACCTAAGCTCATACTCCCGCCTCTTGCTCTCATTCATAAGGACTTTTAATTTCTCGGCTATATCCCTCTCGCTCAAAGGATCCACTAAAATCCCAGTATTCTCCACTAACTCCGCATAGCCGGATTCCTTGGTCAGAATAAACGGTGTATGTGCTGCTGCCGCATCCGCGATTACATTGGGCCCGACATCGGATAAAGAAGGCAGAACGAAAAAGGCTGCGGAGGAAATTTTCTTCAATAATTTTGCTCTTGGTATGGCAGGAAAAATGTAAACTTGCTTGATTTTTTCTTCTCTCAAAAATTTTTCAAGCCGTTCCTTTTCCGGCCCATCGCCGACAAGATGAAGTTCCCACGCTCCGTCATTGACGCGGGAGAAGGCGCGAATCAAGCGATAGAGATTTTTGAGATAAAGCATTCTGCCTGCCCAAAGAACAATACGCGAGTCAGAGGTTCTACCCCTATAGTCGGACCTTGCATTTCTAATAATCGCGGTCTTTTCCTCCGGGATGCTGTATACCCCTATTACCATTTTACGCCTCCATTCGGAGGAGAATACGACTCGTGAGGCGCGGCGCATTGCCCAACCGGAAAGCGAGCGGATTACGCGCTCTTTTCGCGATAGCGGCTGGGGCTTGCTGTAGAACATCGGCAGGGTTACATCTTTTCGCGCACGCTCCACAAATTTTTCCCACAGAAAATCTCCTTCCAGACGCAGCACCAGCGGTTTTCTCAAAATAATTGCTGCTGCGGCCGCAGGAAACCCGACGCTAAAGTAATCCAGCGCAAAAATTAAGTCGCTCTTGCGAGCATCATGCCAAAGCGAGAAAAAGTAAAGAAAGTGCCGCACGAGGGTGGGCCAACGTAGAAAACCGCCGAAGGGACGCACCAAGACGCGGTGTCCCATATTTTGGAATTCTCTGGCCAAATTGTCCGCATAAATCGCGGGGCCCCCAAGCTGCGGAGGAAGAAGCGGAGTGGCAATTAGGACGCGGGTAGGCCTAGCCTCTATAGAGGATAGGCCTCTATAGAAAATATGAGCGTATTTTTCGGCAATACCGTCCCACGAAAAACGCTCCTCAACTATCTGCTGCCCGTTCTTGACAATGCGCCCTCTCAACTCCCGGTCCCCGAAGAGTTGAATAATTTTATCAGCAAGGTCGTTTGGATCATCCACTCGCGTAAAAAGCCCGGTCTTTCCGTCTTCAATGATGTCCATAATTCCGCCCACCGACGTTCCGATTATCGGAAGTCCGGCGGCAAGCGCCTCTACAAAAGAATTACCCATG
>CAYIFD010000022.1:0-5294 GCA_964362595.1 uncultured Candidatus Saccharibacteria bacterium | reverse complement strand
CGTTCCGATTATCGGAAGTCCGGCGGCAAGCGCCTCTACAAAAGAATTACCCATGCCCTCGGAGCGCGAAGGCCGGACAAAGAGATCGGCTTCGTGAAGATAGCGCGGGATTTCCTTATGCGGAACTTCTCCCCAAAGATTTACATTGTCTTCTAATTGATAATTGATAATTGATAATTGATAATTTTCCCTCTCTGGCCCGTCGCCGATGATATGAAGCCGAACATCGGGAATAATTTTTTTAACTTCCGCAATCGCTTTAATCAGCGTATCTACGCCATTTTTGGGCACCAACCTTGAGGTCGTGATAATTGTTTTGTGCTTTGTGCCTTGTGCTTTGTGCTTTGTTTGTAATTTGTAATTTGTGTTTTGGAATTTCGCGACATCTACTCCATTATGCACCACTTCTCCGGGCCCTTTATACCCGTAACTTCTTGCCAAACTCAAAAGATAAGAAGAAATCGCCGTAACATAATCGGCTCGACGAAGCATAAGACGAAAAGCAATACCAATCATTCCCAGCCGTCCGGAAGCCACTCGTTGGCTTCCGTAACCGTACTGAAGAGTAAGAATAAAAGCCGTCTTGGGATGAAGAAACTTCAAAACCATAGCCGCGAATGATCCTTGCCCAATATCCACGCCCCAAATTACAGAACTTGGAAACTCCGTTTCCAAGTGGAAACGGAGTTTCCAAGTTAAAAGGGGAAGAAGCCATTTATCAAGATGAGTGCCGAAGCCGAGACGAATTATTGTGCCTTCGGGTCGGACCTCTTTCTGCGGCAGATCGCGCCGGAAGCGAGCGGTCACAACAAAAAAATCAAACCTTTTTTTAAGGCGCAGGGCAACCTCCTGAATCGCAATCTCTGCTCCTCCGACAAAGGGATAATAACTTGTGGTAAACACCAGAACGCGAGGTTTTATCATCAAAGCCAAAGGCCGAATCTCTTGAGAGCCAAATACGCGGCGGCTGCGGCCAAACTAAACGCGGTAGCGGCGGCCAAAAACAACCAAGAAGGCAGAGAGGCACTGTCGGATACTTGCGCCAGTTCGTTTTTAACTTCAACCCTTCTGCTCTCCTCCGTGACTATTTCTTCGGCTTTATTTTTCTTGGTTTCACTTTCTCCGCCGGGTAACGTTTGCGCACTCGCCGCTTTGTCTGTCGTTACCGCCGCCGGTTTGGTTTCTATTGCGGAGTCCCATATTATCGCCACCGTGCCGTTCGGATAGCGGATGGATACGGGAGATGAAGCCAAAGAAAGAAGTCCGGTAGTAATGTTGGCGAAGGCGATTTCGGCCTCTGCCGCCACTTTTGTTTTCCAGGGGATAACGAACTGTTTGCCTCCGCTTTCCAAAATCCAGCCGCCCAGATCAATTTCCGTTTTGCCGGGATTGGCTATTTTTATGAATCCGGCCTTCCTTGGTATAACGCTGGCGATCCGCAACTGGTTAGGGACTACTTTAACAAGCAAATAATCGGAGACCGCGTAAAGACCGGAGGAAACATGCAAACCCACCGTGTAATTGCCGGGGATGCGGAAGCTGTGAGATATCGCTTTTCCTTCTTTTGTCTCCCCGTCCCCAAAATTCCACCAGAAACGGGCGTTCTCCAGCGGCTCGTCCTTAGTGCCCAGGGCGTTTCCTTGAAATTCCACCAGCGATCCTGCGGTAACCGTCCGGTCTTCTCCGGCATAGGCCTTGATTTGCGGAATGGGAACTTGTGGAGCCGCAGAACTAATCGTAGGGGGCGAAGTTGAAGCATAGGAAGGAGAATCGGTGGTAGGACTTGGGGTGATCTTCCAGGAATTTACTCCCCCGGTCGCAACACCGTCAACGGCAAGCGTTATTGATCCTCCCTCCACAAAATCGCTAAGATCAATAAAATCTCCTTTTGTCCAAAGACCGGCTTTTTCCGCGTCGCTCTCCCATGTTTCTTCGGCCCGACCCCACTGTACAAAACTTTTTATGGTGTCCTCTCCTCTGGGTTCTCCGGAAAAAAGCGCTGCCGAACCGGAAGTATTTCCCATGTTGGAGGAGGCAGACGAGTGATAAAGCTCACTTGCGGAATTTGTACCGCTTGTCCGCAGGTTTACTACCACAAAACTTCCCGGCGGCAGTACAAAGCCGTCCGGAAAAGAAAAATACCCGATACCATCGGGATAAAGCTGCCAGCCGGATAGATTCTCTGCTGTCAGGCCGGAATTGTAAATTTCAATCCATTCAAGCCCGGTATCTGTCCCGGCCGGATCAAAAAGGACTTCGTTGATCGCCACTCCGCCAAAAACCGGCAAAGGCAGCAAAAGAAGGAGTAACCAGAGAAAGAACGGCTTCATGGGCTCTATTTTCCTTTTAATTTTTCGATTCTTGCCTGTACCTCGGCATCGTCAGGGGTTATCTCAAGCACTTTCTCCCACCACTCAATTGCTTTGGCAAACTCATTTCTTTGTTCGTAAAGATACGCGAGGCGCCGCATTAGCGTCCCGTTGTCAGGATTTGCTTTCAATCCGTCAAGAAGCACATCATCTGCCAAGTCGTACTTTTCTTTCAGGGAGTAGTGGTAGAGTTCGGCAAGAGTGACATGAGTTTGAGTATCATCGGGCTTATGGGCAATGGAAATTTTCAAGTTCTTCTCGGCTTGCGGATAGTCGTGGAGATAACGCCAGTAGAGCTCCCCGAGGTTTGCGAAAGAGAGCGAGTTTTTCGGTTGTATTATCCCTGCGTATTCCCACGCGTCCCGCGCGCCCTCAAAGTCGCCGATAGTTTTTTTAAGAAGTCCGATCTGAATCCAGCCGTTAAAATAGCCGGGATCGCTTTTTACGGCAAGGGCATGGGACTGCAGGGTCTCGTAAAGCCGTTGTTTTTGCTCCTCCGTAAAAACCATTACTTCTTCCGGAACCGGGCGGATCTCGCTCGGATCCCGGCCGGTATAGGCGGGGATTTTCGGACTTTTCTCTGCCGTCTCTAGGCCGACTTCGGTCGGCCGGGATCCCGGCTCTTCGGGCCTAGGGAAAATTTCCGCAGAAATTTCCGGAGCGGGGGGAATATCGGGACCGAAATTTAAAAATTCAGATACTTGATTCCGAAAGCCGAGGGACAATGCTAACACCACAACCAAAACGGCCCCAATAAGTATATTTTTATTGATTCCAAACATATGGAGAAGAGGTTATCACAAAGGCGGCTCTTTGGTCAAGATCAATCCAATACCGCCATCAATCGCGACGGTCTCGGAGGTAACGATGGCCGTGGACTCAATTTTTAAAGTTCCGCTTCTGACATACTGAAGTTGCTCCACCCACAGACCTACCGTTTTTTTCTCCCCCGCTTTCAGCGTCACCGCAAATGGAAAGTACAAAACCGCCTTGTGAGGACTGCCTATGGAAGGGGGAGTAAGCAGAAACGTGAATTTGGTACTGCTTATAAGAGGATCAATAGCCGTGGTCCCGTCCCGCAGCAAAAAATAAACTAATTGATTCCGGTTGGAAGTTGAATCCATTTCATCCGAAAGAATGGTTTCCAGACGAATGAAAAGTATGTCTCTGGCCGTATCGTTGTGGAGTGTAATCTCCCCGATTTTGAAGAGAGTGACCACAACGGCCGGAAAGGTTGAAGTAGCAGAGTTTGACACCAGGAGCTTGTTGCTCGGAAGAGTCGCCGCCGGTTTTTCCTCGGGAGTCGTAGCCGGCGCCGGTTCGGCTGCCTGTTCTTGGACAAGTTTTGCCTGTAAAGCGACAAGCTGCTCCTGTAGGGCCTTAATTTTGGCCGCAAGCCCCGCAATCAGCTCCTCTTGGGTTTGGGGCCCGGACTGCAGCAATTCGTTTGCTCGAGCCCGAGTGACTGGCCCAAAGTATCCGGCGGATGGTTTAATTCCCTCCCGCTCCTGGAATTTTTTTACCGCATCCTGCGTGAGAGAGAAAAAATTGCCAGTTATGGGGCCGGCATATACGTCTTGATCTCCCAAGAACTCCTGCAGTTTGGCTACTTCAGGATCTGCTCGCCGGCCAAAATAAAGGTCTTGATCAAAGGAGGCAATGGCAAGTAGAGGAAAGAGGGACAAAAAAGTTATAGACAACAAAATTCTCCGCATCATCTTCCTACTATACCAAAGATAAGCCGGGATTTAAACCCTGGCTTATCCCCAAATCAATATTCAATTATTTAGCGCAGCTTATCAATACTTTCCTGAATCGCTCTTGCTTGGGCCTGGAGAAGCTTAAGCTGGACTTTCTCTAATTCTTCTTGAACCGCCTCAATCTGTTTCTTGGCTGCCGGTTCCGCTGCCGGAGCGGGTGCGGGAGTGCCCCGAGGTATGGCTTCCACTTTGGCCCGCAACACCCTTAGCTGTTCTTGCAGGACAAGAGCCTGACGCGCCCGAATTGATTCCTCCAGCGCCACCCTCACTTCCTGCTGAAGTTGAGTATAGTCAGTAACTACTTTTTGCAGTTCTCTTTGAAGTTCTCCCAGTTGCTCCCCGCTTGCGGTGAGCATCTGGCTATTGATTCTTGCCACTTCCTGCTCAAGCCGGGCGGTTTCTTCTTCAATGATGCGCGGCTTAAGCTGTTTTAGCAGTTCTTCCAAAGCCAGAATCTGGTTTTCCAGACGTCCGGCAAGTTCCTCTCGAGTTAGCTGCGGCTCCTCGGCCACAACCTGCGCCGGCTTTTCTCTGCCTACTTCGTAAATCTGCCCTTGAATCTGCTTGATCTGTTCGCCAATGAGTTTCAACTGTGTCTCGCGCAGTTTTTCCTGAATAGCCGAGATACTGGCAAACCCGGAACTGGTGGAAACAAAGAAGAGCAGAAAGAGAAAGGCAACAACTAGGGTGGCTCGTTTGTATTCCATAAAGTTACGGCTGTAAGGCCTTAATTTTCTCTTGGATCAGCTTGATTTGCTCCTGGATTAGCTTCGCCTGAATTGCTTTGATCTGCTCCTGGATGGAGTTTATCAGAGCGGCTTGGGTAGCGTAAGCCGGAGCTGCCGGTTGCGGAGCGGGCGCTACCGGAGCGGGAGTTGCCGGAGGTGTTACTACCGCCTGGCCGAATATTTCATCAAGTTTTGCCCTGGTTTTGGGACCAACCCGTCCGTTGCCCAAGTCGCTGGCATTAGCAATAACTCCGTATTTTAGCTGGAAACGACGCACCGCATCCATAGTTAGTTGTCCGTAAAATCCCGTGATTAATCCCTCCGGATAAATTTCCGGGTCGGATGCAAGCAATTCCTGCAAACGTCTGACGTCATCTCCTTTTCCGCCAAGAGCCAGATCTTTGGTAAACACGGCAGATGTGGAGACCATTTTCTCA
>CAYIFD010000021.1:0-7582 GCA_964362595.1 uncultured Candidatus Saccharibacteria bacterium | reverse complement strand
CGCCGCCTTTACCGATCCTTTGGTTGAATGCAAAATGTGTCATGAACGAATTAGAGCCGATCAAGAAGGAGAAATAAAATCTCATAGCGAAATCCATAAGGCGAAAAAAGAGAAGGTTGAGTGGACTGACCCTAAAAAATTTAACCTGCTCATGGAGGCGAAATTAGGGGTAATTGATGGTGAAAAATCAACCGTGTATCTACGAGGAGAAATAACCCAAGGTGTTCATGTAAACTTTAAAAATATATTAGATTCTATACACCCAAAGATTCCTTTCGGTGTTGCTCAAATAGGAAAGGCCTTCAGGAATGAAATCACTCCCGGCAACTTTACCTATCGTCTGCGCGAATTTGAACAAATGGAGCTGCAATACTATGTGAGGCCGGACGAAAAAGAGGCCATGAAAGCATTTGAGATGTGGAAAAAAGAAAGAATGAAGTGGTACGTTTCTCTGGGGCTAAATAAGGACAAACTAAGGTTCAGAGAGCATGCTTCTTACGAGCGTGCTCATTATGCGCGTGCCGCCTGGGATATTGAATACAAAACTCCATTTGGTTGGCGGGAGGCGGAGGGGATTCACCACCGGGGCGATTGGGATTTGTCTCAACATTCCAAGTTTAGCGGGCAGGACTTGTCTTATTTTGATCCCGACACAAAAGAAAGATTTATTCCATGGGTTATTGAAACCTCTTCGGGAGTGGAGCGCCCGTTGCTTTACTTTTTGCTTGATGCCTACCACGAGGATGGAAAGCGCGTGGTTCTCAAACTTCATCCCAAACTCGCACCCTACAAAATTGCCGTATTTCCGCTTCTTGCGAATAGGGAAAATTTGGTCCAGAAAGCGCAAGATGTTTACGCCGCCCTAAAACCACATTTTACAGTTGCTTGGGATGACAGAGGAAATATCGGCAAACGGTATTTTTCGCAGGACGAAATCGGAACGCCCTGGGCCGTGACCTGCGATCATCAAACCCTGGAAGACGATACGGTTACGGTAAGAGATAGGGATACGACGAAACAGGAGCGAGTGGCGGTGAAGGAGTTGGCGAAATATTTTGAAGAGAAGTTGAAAGTATAAGCATTGAAGAAAGGCATTCAGAAAATGCCATAAGCGAGGAAATCTGCTTTTGAAAACACTGAGCCAACTATGTTCAAAAAAATCGTCTTAGACAACGGCTTGCGGGTGATCACCGCTCCCATGCTGGGCACCAATACGGTGACGGTTTTGATATTGTGCGGAACCGGATCGGATTATGAATCCAAGAAGATAAACGGCATCTCTCATTTTCTTGAGCATATGTTTTTTAAGGGTACGCCCAAGCGCCCGAGCCCCGATATCGTTAATCAGGAGCTAGACAGTATGGGGACCGTGCACAACGCTTTTACCTCGCATGAACTCACCGGCTACTTCATAAAGGCGGGTAAAAGCTATTTTCACGACTCGCTGAATATACTCACCGACATTTATAGCAATGCCCTGCTGAAGGGAGAAGAAATTGAGCGAGAAAAACAGGTGATTGTGGAAGAAATGCATCGCGACAAAGATACTCCTACTACCTATATCTGGTGGATCTGGGAAAGGTTGCTTTACGGAGATCAGCCGGCTGGAAGAGATATAAGCGGAGACGAAGATACTATACGTGCCCTAAAACGCGACGACTTTGTAGGATACTTTCATAACCAGTATGTGGCGCTCAATACCGCGGTGGTTATTGCCGGAAACTTCAACGAACCGGAAGCTGTGGAGATGGTTCGTTCTCTTTTTGCCGATATACGAAGCGAGCCCCCCATATACAAAAAACCGCCGGTCGTTGAGGAACAATTCGCTCCGGTCGCGCAGATTGAATTTAAGCAGACGGATCAGACACATCTAATAATCGGGTTCAGAGGTTATGACGCCAACCACCCCAAACGTTACGCGGCCGAGGTGTTGGGAGTGCTTTTGGGAGGCGGCATGTCTTCCCGAATGTTTGATCGCATACGAGAAAAGTTGGGCCTGGCTTATGCGGTTTGGAGCGCTCATGAATCCTATTCCAATCGCGGATTCTTAGTGACTTACGCGGGAGTGGCTCATGAAAATGTGGAGAAAACCATCCGCGCGGCTATAGATGAATATCGTAGGATAGCAATAGAGCCGGTCAGCGCCAAAGAGTTGCAGAGAGTGAAGGATTATATACGCGGCACAACTTCTATATCCCTGGAGGCCTCCAATGCTGTTGCTAATTTCGTTGGCACGGAGGAGATGGTTACCGGGAAGCCCCTGACAGTTGATGAAGTTTTTGCTAAAATAGACGCAGTGACTTCGGAGGATATTATGACCGTGGCCAAAGAAATTATCCGACTGGAGGGTTTGAATCTGGCCATGATCGGGCCCTTTAAAGAAAAAGAGAAATTTGAGCAAATACTAAAAGAATTCTAATGTCTTCCAAGGAAGTACAACATCTGCATATAACCACCGGAACCATTCTTCGTTTCTTGGGGATCCTGCTGCTGCTTGCCACGATTTATGTGGTAGGCGACATTGTCACGGCGCTGATTTTTGCCGTGATTATCGCCTCCGGCATGGAGCCCGGCATTGAATGGCTGAAGCAGCGGAGAATTCCCCGGATACTTGCCGTAATTATTATTTATCTGGGCATAGCCGCACTTTTCTTTTTTGGCATCTATCTGGTTGTTCCTCTGCTCCTAAACGAGTTTCGCGACATCGCCCAGACACTTCCGGCTCTGCAGCAGCGGCTGCTGGATTTTCTGGAAGGAGCGAATCTTCCTTTTATTCCTTTCTTTGGGGAGGACCCAGCCGAGCTTTTGCGCATTCCGCTTGAGTATCTGCAGAATTTAAGCCAAGGGGTCTTTACTTTCGCCTCGGCCATTTTCGGAGGCATTTTCTCTTTTATCCTGATTATTGTTTTTTCCTTTTATCTGTTGGCTCAAGAAAAAGGGATAGAGAATTTTCTTCGTCTAGTAGTTCCTGTTGATTATGAGCCATATGTTATTGATCTCTGGCACAGATCACAGCGCAAGCTTGGCCAATGGTTTAGGGCCCAACTCCTCCTGGGTGCTATAGTCGGAGTGCTTATATTTTTTGGCCTCACTTTCCTGGGGGTGCGGCATGCGTTTATATTCGCGGTCCTAGCCGCGGCTTTTGAGATCATACCGATAGTGGGGCCGATCCTGGCCGCGGTTCCAGCCGTGTTGATTGCCTTTGTGTCCTCCCCTCTGTTAGGATTTCTCACTGTCGGACTTTATGTAGTGGTGCAGCAAGTAGAATCAAATGTCATAGTTCCCGTGGTTATACGCAAGGCCATTGGTTTGAGTCCGTTGATTGTGGTCTTGTCTTTGCTGGTAGGCGCTAAAATAGGAGGAATTTTCGGGATTTTGCTGGCGGTTCCGCTGGCGGCTATTCTTACCGAGTTAATAAATGATTGGGATAGAAAGAAAAGAGAGATTTAAGTTATAGTTGATAGGAAAAAGAGAAAGATGGCGGCCTGCATGGGGACCCCCACAAGAGGATAGGGTCCTAATTTTATTTTAGTATGCATGTAGTCATGGAAAACTTGTACCGGCCTTAAAAATTCAGCGCGCCGAGTGTAATAAATCCCTTGGAGCAAGTCGGGCAGCATTCCTCCCAAGATAACCGAAAACCAAGTCAATAGTTCTTCCAGAGAGGCCGGGCGGAAGATGGCAAGCACTATGGCTGCTCCAAGTATTCCGTCAAAGGCGATCCGCCAGAGGTCATAAAGAAAATCTGATCGGGAAGAAAATTTTCTTTTTTCCGCCGGTTCATCGTCTTTAAGCGAGCGCAGATTATAATCCCCATGGGGTATGGCGTCGGCAAAGTAGTGGGAAGCAAATGCTACCACAAACCCAAGAAGCGGATGTATAGCGATGGCGGGCTTGGCTACCGCAGCGGCAATTACCGCATGAGTTGCTAGAGTCATAATAAGAATTGTAATTTAAATCCACTCTCTTGAAAAGTCGCGCCTCAATCTATATCATGGCTCTATTGGCATGTCAAACTCAAAAGAAAAATTTTACATCACTACCTCCATACCCTACGCGAATGCAGTTCCTCATGTGGGGCATATCTTAGATCCACTTATTGCGGATGTTCTTGCCCGTTTCCATCGCCTAAAAGGTGACGAGGTAAGATTTCTTGTGGGTACGGATGAACACGGGGCAAAAACTGTACGGACGGCGGAAAAACTTGGCAAGACCCCCAAACAACTTGTTGACGAAATATCAGAAGAATACCGAAAGCTTCATACACTTCTCGGGAATGCTCCGGATGATTTCATTCGCACTTCGGACAAAGAAAGGCACTGGCCGGGAGCGCAGAAAATGTGGCAGGCACTAGCGGCATCGGACGATATCTATCGCAAGCAATACCAAGGATTATATTGCGTGGGGCATGAGGCCTTTATAACCGAAAAGGATTTGATCAGTGGAAGGTGCCAGGATCATCAAACGGAGCCGGAAGTGATTGCAGAGGAAAATTGGTTTTTCCGGCTTTCAAAATATTCCGAGGAAATCGCTAAAAAAATTGAGAACGACGAATTCCATATCGTGCCGGCGTCAAGAAAGAACGAAATTTTGTCCTTAATAAAGGCAGGGTTGGAGGATGTGAGCTTTTCTCGTCCGCGCAAAGATTTATCCTGGGGTGTCCCGGTGCCCGATGATCCAACTCAAACCATGTATGTGTGGTGCGATGCTCTGGTAAATTATGTTTCCGCCATTGGATACGGTCATGAAGACGAAAGGTCGGCTGCCTCATTTAAAAAATGGTGGCCGGCCGATGTCCAGATTGTGGGGAAAGATAATCTTCGTTTTCACGCCGCGATATGGCCGGGAATGCTGCTCTCCGCAGGAATTGAACTTCCAAAAACTCTTTTTGTTCATGGTTTTATTACGGTTAACGGTCAGAAAATTTCCAAGACAGTCGGCAATGTAATTCATCCCAAAGAGATTGTTTCTAAATACGGTGCCGATCCCGTGCGGTATTACTTTCTTCGCGAGTTTCCTTCTTATGAAGACGGAGATTTCAGTTATAAAAAACTTGAAGATCGCTACAACGGGGATCTGGCTAACGGGCTCGGAAATCTGATAGCGCGGGTGGCGACTCTTGGCGAAAAAGTGAGTCCGCTGAAATTTATTTTTAAGAAAGATATTGAGCCGGCTGTTGATATTCCGGTCAAGCGGGTATTTGCCGACTACGAAACGCATATACAGGAATTTCGTCTGAATGAGTCACTGGCGGATATCTGGAGAATCGTCGGGTTGGCGGATAAATACATCAATGACAAGAAACCCTGGGCCGCGACGGACGAGGAAGGGTTGCGGCATACCATAATTAACGCAAGTTACTTGATTGAAGTTATAAACAACCTTTTGCAGCCGTTTTTGCCTGAAACCGCAGAAAAAATCCGTGCGCAGATTCGGTTTGAAGATTCGCGCCTCGCAATAAAAAAAGGCGCGGGTCTTTTTCCGCGAATTTCTTAAAATGTGGTAAAGCCCATTCTTATTGATGTTCATACGCATGTCCAGTTCCACGCGTTTTCCGAAGACGCAGATTTTGTCATCAAGCGCGCGCTCGATGCGGGCGTATGGATGGTTAATGTAGGTACGCAACGGGATACGTCGCAAAAAGCGATTGAGATCGCGGAGCGTTACCAAGAGGGTGTATACGCAACTGTTGGTCTTCACCCCATCCATACCGAGAAGTCCTATCATGATCCCTATGAGCTTGGAACATTCTCACATTCTCAAGAATGTGAGAATGTTGTGGGAGGGTTTGTGAGTCGCGAGGAGAAATTTGATTATGATTATTACAAAAAACTTGCTGAGCATCCGAAAGTCGTTGCGATAGGCGAGTGCGGACTCGATTATTATCGGCTCGGCGAGGAAACAAAGAAAAAACAAAAAGCGGTTTTTCTTGAGCATATACGTCTTGCGCGGGAAGTTGCGAAGCCCCTGATGATTCACTGCCGAAAGGCGTTCTCGGATCTTATCCGTATTCTGGAACACCACAAAAGCGATTTGCCGGATCCGCGGGGTATTATTCATTTTTTTTCCGGTTCTATCGACGATGCACGAAAGTTGCACGATCTCGGATTTTCGTTTTCCTTCGGCGGCGTTATCACGTTTGTGCGCGAATACGACGATGTGGTGAAATATATTCCGCTTGAGCGGATTCTTTTGGAAACCGATGCGCCGTATGTCGCGCCGGTTCCGTATCGCGGAAAGAGAAATGAGCCGACGTATGTCACGGAAGTAGCAAAAAAACTCGCGGAACTCAAAGGTTTACCTTTTGAAGAAATTTGTGATAAAACTACAGTGAATGCTAAATTGATTTTCAGATTGTAACATGCGTTATGACCCGAAAAAAATTGAAGAAAAGTGGCGCAAAAAATGGCTTCAAGAGAAAGTTTATGAGCCGGATTTGAAACGCGCATCCGCCAGCCGGCGGAAACCATTCTATAACCTGATGATGTTCCCTTACCCTTCAGCCGAGGGACTGCATATTGGGAGCGTGCGCACCTTTACGGGAGTGGATATTTACGGGCGTTTTAAGCGCATGCAAGGGCATGACGTTTTTGAGCCCATCGGCCTTGACGGCTTTGGGATTCATTCCGAAAATTATGCCTTGAAAATCGGGAAGCATCCGGCAAAACTCGCGAAAGTAACCGAGAAAAATTTTTACCGCCAACTCTTGGAGATTGGAAACGGATTTGCATGGCGAGAACGTCTTGAAACGTATGACCCCGAATACTACAAGTGGACACAGTGGATTTTTATCCAGCTTTTTAAGCGAGGGCTTGCGTACCGAAAAAAAGCCGCGGTTAATTGGTGCCCGTCCTGCAAGACCGTTTTGGCGGACGAACAAGTAATTTCAGGCGAATGTGAGCGATGCAGCTCGGTCGTGGAAAAGCGCGAGCTTGAACAATGGTTTTTCAAAATTACCGACTACGCGGACCGGCTTTTGCAAAATATAGAAAAAATCGATTGGGATAAGAAAGTAAAAATCGCGCAGAAAAATTGGATTGGAAAGTCCGAGGGCGCGGAAATTGATTTTGAGATCCGCGTGGGCGCAAAACCGAATTTTGTGCTTATTCATGGGTTTGAAGGCTCGCCCAACGGGATTTTTTTCCCGTGGCTTTGCGCGGAATTGAAAAAAAGAGGATACACGGTGCAAGCACCCGCGTTGCCAAACGCGAATCATCCGAATCTTGAAGAACAGATTTCGCATGTGTTGAAAACCGTGAAGTTTGACGAGAATACTGTAGTTTTCGGACATAGTTTGGGCTCGGTTGTTGCATTAAAGATCATTGAGCGGCTCGACCACCCCGTGAGGAAGTTGGTCCTCGCAGCCGGGTTTGCCCGCCCGCCGTCTTTGCGCGGAAAAGTTCGCGATTATGAAAAAACGTTTGATTGGAAATTCGATTTTGGAAGAATCAAAAAAAATGTGAGTGACATAGTTATTCTTTCTGATAGTTCTGACACGATCGTTCCTCCAAAAGAGGCAGAATATCTCGAGAGCATTCTTGGGGGGCGCGTTATATCCTTTCCTGCAGTCCGGGAACACATA
>CAYIFD010000020.1:0-7664 GCA_964362595.1 uncultured Candidatus Saccharibacteria bacterium | reverse complement strand
GGTCAAAGCCTCCGCCTTCGCCAAAGCTGCGGCAGACAAGCAAGTGCAGCTACTTGCGGACGCCCGCGAACCACCAGCGGCCATCCCAGTCGTCGTCGCTGCGGTGCACGCTCACGCTCGGCTCGTCGTACCAGCGGCCGAAGGCGGCGAAGCACCACCGCCCTTGGGCATCCTTCCAGTGGGTGCCGTTGGGGTGGCTGTCGGTGAAGGCCGGATCGACCTCGTTGACTGCCCCTAGTGTGTAGGGGTCCGCAGGTGCGAACCCTCGGGACTCGAACTCCTCCTCGAGGTCGGCGTCCGAAATCCAGCCGCCACGCTCCGTGAGGTCTGGCTTGAAGAAGTAGACCTCCGCCTTCTCCCCCTCGCCGCGCGGCATGGCATCCACCACGTCCTGGTTGGTGTGCTGCTTCCGCCCGGTCGCGTCGAGCATGGACTGCGGCGTCCGCGTGCGGTTGACCGTGACGCGCCGGACGATGAGGTTACTCACTGCCTCGACGCGCTTCCTGAAGGGCGCGAGTAGCTCCATGCCCAGGTTCTCGACTCCGAGCACCAGCTGAACCGGCTCTGAGCCGAACTCAGTGCGATGCTTCCGCAGTGCGTCGCGGAGCTTCGCCACCGCGTTTTCGATCTGCCCGTTGGTCATGGGCCGAGATGCGGTCGTGGTCTTCGCCATGGCGTCATCCTTTCCTCTATTGTCTGGGGCTCCGCCATACTACCCGCAACCATTGCGGTTTTGGCGGGTCCGTGGTTACTGCTTCCAGCCAACTTTTTTATGTAAATAGGCTGGAAGCAGTAACCAATCCACAAGTTTAAAGATCTAATTTATACTCTAATTATACTCTTTTAACTTGAAAAAGTCAAGCATCCGATGTCGCTCATATTACAAGTTAGATTTCAAATATAATAGATATTCCAAATTCCCCTCGCTCCCTCGGATGGGCGACTCCATCTGCCCCATGATTTTCCAGCCGCGCTCCTCCGCCCATTGCAGAAAATCTTCCAGCAGGCGTTCGCGCGCCGCGGCGTCTTTTATAACGCCGTGCCGCAGAAACTTGGGATTCTGCGTCTGGTACTGCGGTTTAAACAGCGCCACTATCTCTCCTCTCTCCGCCAAAAAACGCCCCGACTTGAGTTGGGACAGAATTTGCTCAAGCGGAATTAAAGATACATCTATAGTAGCACAGGCAATGGGATCGGGCAATAAAATGAGATCTCTCACATCGGTATCTTCCATAACTATCACCCGTGGATCCTTTCTCAACTTCAGAGCAAGTTTTCCTTTGGCAGTATCTATGGCGTAGACCTTCGCCGCTCCATGTTTTAATAAAACTTCGGTAAATCCTCCGATGGCGGCGCCAATATCGGCGCACACTTTTCCTCGTACGTCCAGGTGAAATTTCTCTAAAGCCGCTTCCAATTTATACGCGCCCCGTCCCACATATTTTCGCTCGCCTTTTACCTCAATCTTTGCCTCCGGATTTACGGGCTGCGCCGGAGAAACCGCTTTTTGCCCTTCCACAAATACCCGGCCTTCCGTAACCACGATAAACGCCTCATTTTTGTCCTTCGCCCACCTTTTTTCAATCAAAATTTCGTCCAGACGCTTTTTCTTCATAAAAAACTATTTCTTTATAGACGGAACTCCTAAATCCTTGCAAATTTTGTTTGCAAGAAAGTCATCAACTTCTCTATGGCGCGGAACAGTTGAAGTTCGTCCATTCTTGTGGCTCATAAAAACAGAATGCCTCCTTCCTTCACGGAATAGGAGGCACCCGTATTCCTTAAGATGCGATATGAGAGCACGCCGATTCATGCGTTACGCTGGAACCCGAACGCGCAACAACTCGCGGGTAATGCTGCCGCGGTTGCTTTCTGCAGAAATTCTACGGTTTGCTTCTAAAATTAAAAGCAGTGCCTCTTCAAGATTTCCCTTGACTTCTTTTTTCGTCTTTCCCTGGGTATTCACTCCGGGAATTTCCTCAACCCAGGCAATATACCGGCTTCCTCGTTTTTTATAGATAGCTGTAAATTCTAATTTTACCATAGCCTAATTATATACTATAACCTCATGAAAATCAACCGAATACTGCTAGCCAATATCAACCTCCCAAAATTTCACCTCAATTTCCCGATTTTCCATAAGTTTAACTTCTTTCAAAGTCAGGTGACCGAGGCAATTCTTTAAGAAAACCATTGAGAGGCCAGTGGCTTGGTTCCGCAAAAGCGGACACTGGCCGAACACTGAGTGAGCTTGTCGCCGGAACAAGCGAACGAGTTTTCGGAAGAATTGCCGAGGGAACCACAAGCGAGTTATACTGTCATTATTTCTTTCTCTTTGGCTGTCCCCATTTCTTCTATTTTTCTATTTATCTCGTCAACGGCTTTTTGCACTTCTCCTCGCTGTCGGAATTTTTCGTCCTCGGAAATTTCCTTCGCTTTCTCCTTACGTTCAATTTCCTTTAAAATTTCCTCTCGCTCTCGACGAATTTGAATCTTGGCATTTTCCAGATGCCGGCCAAGCAATTTTACAAGCTCCCGCCTCCGCTCCTCGGTAAGCGAGGGAATGGTAAGGCGGATCGCTTCGCGATCGGTAATAGGATTTATTCCAAGCGGTGATGATTGGATTGCTTTTTCAATCGGCTGGATTGCATTTTTATCCCAAGGATGAATGACAAGTGAACGCGGCTCCGGACTGGAGATGGAAGCAATGGCTTTTAGCGGCGTTTTGGCGCCGTAGTAATCAACTTCCAGGTCCTCCACCAAGGCCGGCGTGGCGCGGCCCGTACGGAGACCGGCCACTTCTGACTTAAGCTTTTCAATAATTTTCTCTAATTTTTGTTTGAAATTTTCCATAAGAATGTTTATAAGCGAGCAATGCGGTCGAGGCTGCGGCGACGGTCAGACAATGGGAGGACGAAATTGCTTGGTTCGCGAAGCGAAATTTCGTCCGACCCTTAGCGAGCGAACCGCTGGAGTTCGCGAGTCGTGTCTGCAGTCGCCGCAGCCGAGGGAACCGCATCAGCGAGCGAAAGTAGCAAACATCACCTGCGGATTCAGGGGCTGGATATAGAGCGACTGCACGCGGGAGTTTATGGGCAGATCCTGAAAACTCCAATTGGCTCCGCCATCGTCGGTGCGATGGAGCTGGGATCCGGCTCCGACAAAAATAATATTGGAGAAATTGGGATGCACGGCCACGGCCTCCACCGGCAAGGCCTCTGGCGGAATCAAAACCTCCATACGGGTCCAAGTGAATCCTCCGTCCCTGGAGCGGAAAAGTCCTTCCGTTGAGCCCACATAAAGAGTGAAAAAATTATTTGGGTCAAGGATAATCGTCCGGATAAGATCGCGCCGGCTAAAGCCGCCGATGGGATTTAGCCGCGGAGAAGCAATAGGAGGATTTAACGGAGGAGGGACAATACCAGGCATTGCTCCTTGATTCACCCACTCCCCAACTCGCAGGGAAGCCCAATTGGATCCGCCGTCAACGCTCTTGAAAAGAGAGTCGCCTGCCGTCACGATGAACATCTCCCGCAGGTTGAGCGAATTCACTAAAATTTTCTCCACCGCTTCCGTAAACCATCTCACCACTTTCCAAGTTCTTCCTCCGTTCCAGGTCTCCAATATGCCGCCCTGACCATTTACTAAAAATACATGATTGTAGTCAAAAGGATCCAGGTATAAATCAAAAACCACAAAGCGATTTGAAGTTACGAAATAGATTTCCTTAAAGGACTGACCGCCGTCATCACTGCGCAACACCCTGCCTTTCTTATTCTGAAAAACCGCCAAATACATGATCTCGGGTCTAGAAGGGCTGATCACAATATCATACACATCGGCTCTGGGATCAAGCAGGCCGGACGCGTCTGCCACTTTAGTCCAGGCAGCGCCTCCGTTTACGCTTTTCCAAAGACCCGAGGATCTGCTTCCCAAAAATATAACTGTAGGATCAGCCGGATGAAAGGCAAGACGCAAAATCCGCGAAGGGAAAGATATCTTTTTGGTCTCGGAGAGAGAAACATTTCCCCATTCTTTCCCGCCATCCAGAGATCTTGCCACTATCGCTTCTTCCAGCCGTTCCGTCCCTCCGCCTATTGAACCGAGTTGGAGAATATTAATTCCGACAATATTCAAAACAAACGGTATGATGATAATAAGTCCCAAGAGGATAACGAGAACTATAAGTATAATTTTTCCGGTCATAGCAATAACCCTTACTTTATAGAGGCCTCCAGAAGCAGCACATCCAAAGCCAGGCGCGGGTTTACATTAGTGGATTCAAGAGCCATAAACACTTTATGTGTCCGCTTAATGGCAGAAACAAGAGCAGGATCGGGGTTAGCAATTAAAGTTTGCCGAAGAAAACGCATAGCCAAGAAACCGGCTTTAAACCGTGAATCCTCATCCGCGGCCGTTTTTTCGGTGAATTTAAAAATCTGCGGCACTCCTCCAGTTAAGGCGGTTTCCAGCGCTTTTACAAATTTTTTCTCCCGCTCAAAATACTCTTCGTCCTTAATCAACCTTATCATTTCTCCGGGTCTGCCGAAAGACAGCATTAGGATCTCTTCTCTTTTGCCGGTATCTCGCACTCTGGGAGTAAGATATGCCGATAAGTCCTTAAGAGAAACATATGAAAATCCAATTCCTTGGGCCCTGGAGACGACGGTTGGCAGAAGAATATCTTTTCCCGAAGCAATTAGAAAAAATACAGTGCGCTCGCCCGGCTCCTCCAGAAGTTTTAAAAAAGCATTGGCCGCTTCATCATTCATCTTCTCGGCTTGATTTATGATGGCTATTCGCCACTGCCCTCCGGGAGCAGACAAAGAAAAAAGCCGTTTAAGCTCGCGGATATCTTCAATAGGAATTTCTTTCCGCTTTTCTTTTTTGGAAACCAACGTATGGGTGGTATCCAAGATGGTCACGAATTGATGCGAATTTTGCTCAACCTGCGAACAGCTTTTGCATTCGCACTCTTCTCCCAATTCTTTTTTCTCCAAACAAATAAGGGTCTTGGCAATCTCTCTGGCAAAGGTAAATTTACCTATTGCCTCCGGCCCATAAAAAAGATAAGCGTGCGCCAAGGCGCCTTTTTCCAAGACACGCCTAAAGTATTCTTTTTGTCGCTTGTGTCCGAGAGTCATGCCTCATGAGTGTAGCAAATCTAAGAAAGATTTTAAAATAAATGCTCGGTCTTTCAGGACCGAGCGGATGTATGTGGAATGGGCTTGCGCTCGCGCAGTGAGCGCGCGGAAATGCGGGCGGCGTGGAACGTATATCCCCAAAGCGTTTTTATAACGCCGTCGCGATAGTATGTCCGCGCCGATGTCATGGCGAACACGTCTTTTCTGTAGACGATCCTGCCGACCCCGGAGAGACGAATCGCGGTATCGGTGTCATCACCCAAACGCTCAATATCCGTATTGAATCCCTTGATATCTCGGAGCGCGCTTGCCCGAATAAAACAATTCCCGCCAATCATAATTCCCCTTCCCATGATTTCGCGCGTAAACCAGAGCGCCGCAGGATATGCAATCTCGCTCACGAACCGCGCGCCGAATTGAAGGAAAAAGCCGCTGTCATAAAAATTGTAAGAGCCGGTAACGGCGACCACCGACGGATCATCGAAATATCTAAGGCCATTTCGGAGCCAGTGGCGCGCCGGAATCGTATCTGCATCCAGAAATGCCAGGATACTGCCTTGGGCCTCAAGCCGTCCGCGTTCTCTGGCGCGATTCGTGCCGCGTATCGGCTCTTCCACAACCTTAACAAACGGAAATTCCTCACGGACGAAATCCCCGGTGCCGTCACCACTTCCGTTATCAACGACGATGACTTCATACTTGCTTGGGAAATTCTGCCAAAAAAGCTCCCGAAGTCCAGGGCCTATGAAATACCTCTCGTCTCTAGCGGGTATGATGACCGAGATATCCATAAGTTCATACCTCCGCTGTACTGCCTCCAAAATCTCATATTTCCAATAAAATGTCAATTTGACCGAGGGTACCGTTGCCGTTTACTCATTATCGAACGTTTATATACATCCAAGTGTTCCAAAGCAATTCCCGTGCCTTTGGCCACGCACAATAGCGGCTCCTCGGCAATGTGCGCCGGCACGCCTGTTTCCTGAAATACCAGTTCGTCAATATTGCGCAAAAGCGACCCACCTCCGGTCATGACGATTCCTTTATCCATAATGTCCGCGGCCAATTCCGGCGGGGTGTCATGCAGCACCGATTTAATAGCCCGAATCACTTCATCCAACTCGTCGGAAGTCGCCTCCGTAACTTCGGCCGAATGTATTTCCACGGTTTTGGGCAGGCCGGTCATAAGGTCTCTCCCTTTTATCTCCATTTTTAAGGATTGATCGTCCACCGGCACGGCCGAGCCAATCTTGATCTTGATGTCTTCGGCCGTGCGATCGCCAATCGCCAAATTGTAGTTTTTTTTGATGTAATCCGAGATCGCCTGATCAAATTTATTGCCGGCAACCTTAACCGAAGTGGAGGCCACAATTCCGCCCAGAGAAATTACGGCAATATCGGTGGTGCCTCCGCCAATATCCACCACCATGTGCCCGGCCGGTTCATTTATGGGAATTCCAGCGCCAATGGCGGCCAGCACCGGTTCTTTCACCACATAAGCGGCTTTGGCTCCGGCTTGCACGGTTGCCTCAATCACTGCCCTTCTTTCCGTAGAAGTTACTCCCGCCGGAACTGATACCATAACTTCCGGCCGGAAAAGCCGAATTCTTCCGCCGGCTTTATTAATAAAATAACGAAGCATGGCCTCGGTTATCCGATAGTCGGCAATCACTCCGTCTTTTAGCGGCCGGTAAGCCACAATGGTATCGGGAGTGCGGCCGATCATGTCCCGCGCTTCATTGCCAACAGCCAGCACTTTGTTGTCGTCCTTGGATACAGCCACCACCGAGGGCTCGTTTATCACCACTCCTTTTTTGGGAATAAAAACTAGCGTGTTGGCGGTTCCAAGATCAATTCCGATTTTACGAGTAAACATGCCAATTTTTTCAGCGAGGCAAGTTCCGGTTTACCGGAACGCTAAAATTTAGACAAGACGCTTTATATCCGCGCCGAGGGCGCGAAGTCTCTCGTCTATCCTCTCATACCCTCTGTCTATATGCTCAATTCCAGAAATCACCGACTCCCCTTCCGCGGCCAAAGCCGCGATAATGTGCGCCATGCCGGCCCGGATATCGGTCATGATGATTTTCGCTCCCTGCAGTGTGGTTGGTCCGGTAACCAAAGCCGTATGCTTGAAACCCCGGTCTGCAAAGCGGCACTTCTTTCCCGCGCATTTGTCCGAAAGCCGAATATCCGCACCCATCCGGACAAGATCTTGAGTATAACCAAAGCGATCCTCGTATACGGTCTCATGTATTATTGATTCTCCTGTCGCTTGCGTCAATAGGACTGTAAACGGCTGCTGCCAATCGGTCATAAACCCGGGATGCGGGCCGGTTTCTATAGAAACAGCATTATAACCGTCGCTTCTGAAGAAGCGGATTCCATCTTTCTCAACGGAAAATTTTGCTCCTATCTCTTTGATTTTTTTCAAAAAAGCGGCCAGATAAGATGCTTCAGCGTTTTTCAAGAAGATTTCCCCGTAAGTAGCGAAGATCGGAAGAGCACACGTCTGAACTC
>CAYIFD010000019.1:0-8104 GCA_964362595.1 uncultured Candidatus Saccharibacteria bacterium | reverse complement strand
TTCCGGCAAGCGATAGGATACTGCGCGCATACGAATTGCAGCTAGAAGTGCCGCAATTGGGCCGGCCGGAAAGATAGGTTTTTGCCGCCCTGGTCTCACCGGCTGCGGTTTGCGAGCGCGCGCCAGCATCAGCAAGAAAGATTGCTGCCGTCGTAAATGCATCTTCCGGATTCCAGGGATTAGGCGGATTATGCCCGGTGAGTCCTGCAATGCGATCCTTGAAGATTAGCCAGGTTGTCGGTATGAACTGGGCAGGACCCATGGCGCCGCCCCAGCCGTAGCCACAGGGTTTGCCGGGGCCGATACGGTCACGTACTGCTTTTGCGCACGGACGGGCCGAAACCGGCATACGATCGGGATCAAAGCCGAGTTCCTCCGTGATTTTTAGGAACGCCGCGCGCTGGTTCGGATTCATATCGGCCTGCCATGAGCCGGTGCCGAGATTCATACCTACGGTTATGACTCCGCCTTCAAACTGCCGCCCGGTTTCTACCTCAAGCAGAGCCAATAGAAATTCTGTCCGGATACCGGCGCGCTTTGCCGCCAAATCCGCAAGCCGCAGGGCCTCCTCTGCCGTAATGCCGGTTTTTTCCAGATAAAAAAGCTGGGTCTTTAAGGTAGCGATATCGCGCTTCTTGGATTGCAGCATCTGCTGGAAAATGGACTCCTTGCCTTTGGTTAGCCGCAGAAGTTCATCTTTCTCGGCTCTCTTTTGCGCAAGCAGACGCCGCTCCACCTCCTGCAAAGATTGCAATTCCTGCTGCTCTTTTTGAAATTCCTCCAATTCGGCTTTCTTTTGTTCCTGAAGAGCTCTTTCTTCCCTAAAATCGTCCAAAACTAAATCCAAACTGGCCTGCACCTTTTCAATATAAAAAAGAGAAGTAAAAAAGTCCGACAAGCTGCGGTTTTTTATCAAAATAGTGATGGTGTTTGACTGGTCATGTGTATACAAGACAAACAAACTTGCGGCTAAGGCCTCCCGATTTTTGTCAATCTTGCGGGAAAGCTCGGTGATCCCATCGGACTTATTCTTTATATCTATCCCTGCTTTTTGTGCGGCAAGAGAAATTCGCCGAATTTCAAGCTGCCTCCGTTTTATCTCCGAATTCAGCGCTTCGGTTTCGCTGGCAAGTGTTCTTTTTTCATCCAAGACATCCTGCAGATGCTTGTCCAATTGAGAGGCCTCCAACTCCAGTTGTTCAACTTGGCGCTCAATTTCGGAGCGCTTATCGCCGTTTGCTTCTTGGGCAAAGACATTTCTGTCTGAAAAAACAACTAGAACCAACAACAAAAATAGGCCCAGCCAAGCCGGAAATATGTTATGGGCAAGCAAAAACCCGGGACGCATGCTTCCATTGTATCCTTTGCTTGCTTATAATTCAACCAAAACCCAACCCTTATTTCTTTTTCTCTTCTGGCTCTTCAGTCCTCACTTTCTCGGCTTCCTCGGCGCGCTTGGCCTCCTGCTCGGTCACAACTTCAGCCACTGCCTCGGTCGGCTTCTCGACAAGTTCCGCGGCCAGCTCCTCTTTGCTGCGAGGCGGCTCTACCAAAGCCACTACCTCCTCCAAATCAACATGTACTTTTACCCCTTGGGGTAAAGATATATCCTTTACCAAGAGCCGTGAATTGATAGTGTCCAGCAAAGATAGATCGGCCCTCAATCCATGCGGTAAATTCTGCGCCAGCGCCTCCACTTCTATCTCCTGCACGACTTTGACTAAGATTCCCCCTTCGTTCTTCACCGCCGGCGACTCGCCTGCGAATTCTATGGGTACGCGGGCACGGATTTCCTTATCCAAACGAACCGCGTAAAAATCAGCATGAAGAGGGTATCCCTTTAAAGGATCCCGAGTGATATCATGAATCAAGACATTATATGGCTTTCCATCCACCTCAAGCTTGATAAGTGTTGACTCTCCCGCCTCCTTAAAGACCTTTTCAAATTCTTTATAAAGCACGGCAATGGATTGGGAAGAAACCCCTTCTCCGTATACCACCGCAGG
Organism: uncultured Candidatus Saccharibacteria bacterium; assembly: GCA_964362595.1. Lineage (GTDB taxonomy): Bacteria > Patescibacteriota > Minisyncoccia > Sungbacterales > HO2-52-23 > CAYPPK01. The sequence goes on along the minus strand of CAYIFD010000019.1, from coordinate 6,098 downwards.
CAAAAAACCGGCCCTGCGCAGGGCCCCTACTTTTCTACCCAACTCATTTCGCGCTTTAGCTTTAAGTTCTACCATGAGAAATATACTAGCATGGATAGGGAAATTAGAAAAGAGGCCAATTGGCCTCTTTTCTAATAAATCCCTAGCAGCACTTGCACTTCGCCTCCATCATCTTGGAAAATCCGGCAAGAATCACGAGCACCGGCCATCCGACGCTTACTACGTTGGATCCCCACCACCCGAGAGTTCCTCCAAGAAAAAGCAGACCAAATACCACTACAAACACCCCCTTCATTTTATGGTGAGGGCATTTACAGACATTTCCGTGTTCGCCTTCCATCATATTTTTTTTAAATATTTAAACTTTATTTTCGACCCACTTGATTAAATTGGGAGGAATGCGCCCCTCCAGGGTTTCAATAATATTCTGGGCAGCCAGTTCTCCCATTGCCTGACGAGTTTCTTCCGTGGCTGATGCCGTATGCGGCGTGATAATCACATTTTCAAGTTCGGCAAGGCCGGGGGCAAGAGAGGGCTCATTTTCAAATACATCCAGAGCGGCTCCTTTAATTATGCCGCTTTTGAGCGCGTCCACAAGCGCCCTTTCATCCACTATCGGCCCTCTAGAAGTATTTATTAGATAGGCGGTTGGCTTCATAATTCTCAACCGCTCGGCATTTATAAGGTGACGAGTAGCCGGAAGGAGGGGTACATGAATGGAAACAAAATCGGCGGCTTGAAGCAGGTCTTCAATCCTTTCTTTGTATACAGCTCCTGACTCCTTCTCAAACTCGTCGTTTCTTTTTACATCATGATAAATCACCTTCATTTCAAATCCTTTTACCGCATGGTGCGCTACGCGCGAGCCGATTCTTCCGAGCCCCACAATGCCGAGTGTCTTTTTTGATACATCGGTCCCAAGCAAAAGCATAGGAGCCCAGCCGCGATATTTCTCTGCTCTGGTAAAGCGGTCGGACTCGGGGATGCGATGCGCTATTGCAAGCATCAGCGCAAATGTATGCTCGGCTACGGAGTCGGTAAGCACTCCCGGAGTATTAGTTACCATAATCCCCCGTTCTGCCGCGGCTTTTATATCAATATTGTCAAACCCCACGGCGTAATTGGCAAAAATTTTGCATTGTTTTCCGGCCGTCTCAAAGACATCCGCGTCAATTTTATCGGTGAGGAGACAAAGCACCGCGTCATATTTCCCCTTTTCGAGAGCCGCGATTAACTCCTCTTTTTTAAGTACGCGATCTTCGGGGTTTATTTCCACTTCGTAACCCTTTTCTTTCAGTATATTGATCCCCCGGTCTGGGATGTTTCTCGTCACAAAAATTTTCATGAGTATAAATTAGGCAAAGTGAACTTTTTTATATTGTAAGCTGGCAAGGACTCGCATAATCATTCTAAAAGTTACAAAAGCGATAAGAATTGTTAGTGGTGTAGTCATAAGTAGGTAATTAATGCCGACTAGTCCTATAGAGATGAACACCTCAACCAAATTGAATTTAATCCAAGTATTTACAAATAATTTGTCAATGCCTTCAGGACGGTATTCGTATCGGGAACTTAGAAGCCAGAGATAATCAAGTACCTTGAAAACTATAAAAGCGGTTAAAAAGTAAACTACCGTAAGTTGCGTTGCGTAAATATAGAGAAAAATGGAGAACATTATTCCTATATCAAGCAGGACGTCTATTTCCCGCTTCGGAGGAAATTTTTTTAACGATGGCGAATAATCAATCCAATAATCAACTATATCCAAATAGACGAAGATAAAAGCTATATATTGCCATGGCTGCTGTAGAAGCGGCCACCACTGGAATCCCAGCCCCAATACAACCCCAACCATAATATCCACAAATTTTAAACTGAAATTCTTCATATCCTGTTAGCTGATCCGAATAATTGCAACTTCTCTTTTACTACCTTTTTAATCGCTTCCATAGCTTCTTGATCCAGTTTGTACATTGCCGCCTCTTTCGGCTTCTTGACAAATATTTCTCGCAATTCCTTGGTATAGGCAACGCGGATATCAGTATTGATGTGGATGTTAGCGATTCCGGCCTGAATCGCGGCTTTTATTTGATCATCCGGAATTCCTGATCCGGCATGAAGCACCAGCGCCACTTCTTCAGGAACCGCTTGGCGGATAGCACGGATTCTTTTGATATCCAGCGCCGGTTCATCAAGAGAAATCCCGTGGATGTTGCCCACCGCAATCGCCAGACGATCAACTCCCGTTTTTTTTACAAATTCCCCTGCTTGTGCAGGATCGGTATAATCTTCCGGTTTCAGTTCGATTTTTTCATTTTGTATTTTTGACTCTCCGCGCAAATATCCCAGCTCCCCTTCAATTGAAAATTGAAAATTGAAAATTGAAAATTTCGAACGCGCATACTCAACGATTTCCTTCGTTCCGCGAACATTCCTTTCAAACGGCAAAGCCGATAAATCAATATGCGCTGAATCATATCCGGCATCAATCGCGGCTTTGGCCGATTCAATACTTTTATGATGATCGGCGTTTAAAAATACTGGAATACCGTATTCCTTGCGAAACACATCGCGAAGCGCCACCGCTTCGGCGTATCCTAAATGCTTACCTTCTCCTTCGGAAGTTCCTATAATTGCCGGAGCGCGAACCTCTTTGCACACCTCCACAATCGCCCGCATCTGGTCAAGCTCGGACGCATTAAAATGGCCGGTACTCCAATGTTCACGAGTCGCCTTATTAAGATATTCCTTAAGGGTCATAAATATGCTTGAATTTGGCACATCTCGCCCGCCTAAGTTCCGTTTTCAGCGGAATTTTGGCGGGTGGCCCAGCCCTCTTTTGCCGCTTTTTGAAGAATTTCCTTTCGGTCTGGTCAAAAGCCCTTCCTGCGCCCCTATTTTCTGCACCATGCACGTAAAGTTCATAGTTCCTACTCAAACAAATCAGCGTGGGCGCCGGTGCGGACTAAAAGCACTTCACGATCGGTGACGGCATAAATCAAAAGCCAGTCGGATTCAATGTGACATTCCCAGTATCCATCAAACTCGCCAGAAAGTTGATGCGGTTGATACTTGGCGGGCAGATTGCCATCTCTTATCAGTAAACGCACGGCTTCTTCAAGTTTATCCGTCTTTTTCCCGCGGCGTCTTTGTAATTTATATTCACGGCGAAACCGCACCCGCTGTAAGACATGTCGCATAAAAATTTAAAGCGAGCGCATCGCTTTTTTCCAGTCCTTGAAAGACCTAAACCCTTCTAGACCCTTGCGTGCGATGGCCTCTCGAAGGGCCCGTCTGGTTTCCTCATTAGGCACATTCAGCGAAAGCACTATTTTTTTGTCCCGCGTGAACTGCTTAAGCAAAGCGTTTACCACGGTACCCAAGGGCAGGCCCAGTTTTGCCGCGGTCTTCTTGGCTTCATCCCGAAGCTCTTTTTTGGTTTTTATAGTTAGGGTAGTGTCCATACCTTTATATTACTTCTGGTATGATAATTTGTCAATAGGAAATAATTAAATCGGCCTTGGATAATAATCTTCCGGCGCCTCGGCCAAATATTTTTCAAGCTCTGACCTAGTCAGAAGCCCCTCTCTGGCACCAATTTTTTGCACCACCGACATAGAGTTTATGGGCCCCCACCTAAGCGCGTCTTCCACGTTTAAACCTAGAGCAAGCGCTGCCGTAAAGGTGGAGGAGAAAGCATCCCCCGCTCCGGTCCGCTCATACGGCGGCTTGGGATCCGGATAGGCCCTCATGTACAACATCTTGCCGCCTGTGGTGAGCGAGGTTGAACCATCAAAAACGTAGGCCCCTTTCTTTCCGTCGGTTATCACCACAATCCTCGGCCCGGCCTCACGCATCATCTTGAGCAAAATTTTTATGTTCTCTTCCTTCGTATCCAAAATTCGCTGCGCCTCCTCTTTGTTGCAAAAAAATACATCTGCTCTTTTATAAATCCCTCCCAGTTTAGCCCTGCCCATCCTCATCTGAAAAGTTCCCGGCTGGAAAGCAAGTTTTACTTCCGGATGATCTGTCAAGTATTTTTCCACAACTTTATGGAACAATTCGGAATTCCCCGCCAGAGAAGAAAAATAAATCCACCGCGGACTCTTGGTATCCGGAAGATGATATTCGTATTCCTCATGTTTGATCAAAATCGTGCGGTCGTCTTCAAACCAGAGCACGTAGTGATAATTGGTTTTTTGATTTTTATGAATTGTTATGAACTCCGTATTTACGCCATTCTTTTTCAGTGAATCCAGACACTCTTTGCCAAAGTAGTCGTCCCCGATATTGGAAACAAGAGCGCTATTTAGGCCCAGGCGAGCGGCCGCCACTGCGGCATTGGCGCTGTTGCCGACTGCTGGAACGATGGTAACGCTCTCGTACGGAATTTTATCCGCGAAATGCATGCAAATCTCGCGCACCTCATGATCAATGTCAATATGCGCGGAAGGATTCTCCAAGCGAATAAAGGCGTCGGTTACCGTATCGCCGATGGCTATGAAATCGTATTGCTTCATGAGGCAGCAACCTTTCTTTTTAAGACCTTCTTTACCGCTTCCTTAATATGTTTAACTCCCATGCCGAATCGTTCAATCAACTCGTTGGGCTCCCCCGACTCGCCAAATCTGTTCTGTACTCCGATAAACTCACCCGGTACGGGATGTTTCTTTGCCAAAACCTCGGCCACGGCCGAGCCCATGCCCCCTGCCACTTGATGTTCCTCTACAGTTACCACGCACCCCGCGTCTTTGGCCGCTTGAATAATCGTTTCTTCATCCATCGGTTTTATGGAGGAGTTATTTATCACGCGGACTTTAACGCCATCTTTTTCAAGCTCTGATGCGGCGAGAATCGCATTATGCACGAGCGGCCCGCAGGCGATAATTGCAACGTCAAGATATGCGGAGGTTGAACCTCCTTTGGGAGGTTCAACCTCCCAGAATATCTGCGCTTTTCCTATCTCAAAAGATGTTTCCTCGGTGGTGAAAATCGGAGTCTTTTCGCGGGCATAGCGGACATAACAAGGCCCGCTGATTTTTGAAATTTCGTAAGTAACTCTCTTTGCCTCCCGCATATCGCAAGGCGCGAATACACGCATATCGGGAATCACGCGCATAATCGCTATATCTTCAATGGCCTGATGCGTTGCTCCGTCAGGACCCACCGAGACACCCGCATGTGCCCCGCAGATTTTTACATTGGCCTCATTGTAGCATATCGTTGTCCGAATCTGTTCCCAATTTCTGCCCGGGCTAAACATAGCGTAACTTGCGATATAAGGAATTTTACCCATAAGTGCCATACCCGCCGCGACCGATGCCATATTTTGCTCGGCAACTCCCATTTCCACAAACCGCTCCGGATATTTTTTTGCAAATGTCTCCATTCGGGTTGATTCGGTCAAATCCGCGCAAAGTCCCACCACATTAGGATCTTCGTCGGCCGCCTGCACCAAACCCAAACCAAAGCCATCCCGAGTGGGTTTTTGTTCAAGAGATTTGGGGTCTAAAATATTTTCTACAAGTTTTGCTTTGGGATTTACGGGCATGTTCCTTCGCTTTACTCAGTCAAATGCAAAATGCAAAAATCAAAATGCAAAATGACAGATTAAAAATTTAAAAATTACTTAATGAATTTGAAGGTGGAGAGGATTTGATCAAACATACTTAAATATTCGTTATGATAGTAATAGTGCAGCGTGAAAATAATTAAATTACCGTTTTGGGAGATAGCAACAAATGTGTTGGGCTGATACAAATTAACATTCGTACATCGAGCGGCATCAATTCCATTTAGTGAAATATTCTTTTTGGTGTAACCAACGCGGACCCAGTCTTCACAAAATGTATCTAAGGTTGCTTTTCGAGCTACGGAAATCGACCAAATAAGCAGTTCTCTAGGTTCTGGCTTTGGACCATAAAAAGTAGTCATTGGATTGAATACTTCCTTTTTGGAAAAGAGTATATCATCATAACCTTTAAGTGAGTCGGTAAAATCTTCCGGATGCTTTATTTCAAACCCATATTTCTCATTTCGATACGTTTTCCAATTTGATGTATCAATTGAGGAGCTTTCGCCGAGTTCTTTTGAGATGT
>CAYIFD010000018.1:0-8219 GCA_964362595.1 uncultured Candidatus Saccharibacteria bacterium | reverse complement strand
GTGGGACTCAACTCCAAAATTCAGGCCAAGCCCTTTAAAAACCCACATATTGAATTTCTTCTTCCAATATGATTCCGAACTTCCTTTTGACGGCATCTTTCACGGCACCGATAAGCATTATTACTTCCTCGGCGGCGGCACCGCCTTCATTGACAAAAAAATTCGCGTGCCGGTTGGAGACCACCGCTTTGCCGATTTGTTTTCCTTTCAGTCCGGCCGCGTCAATTAGGTAGGAGGCGGGGATATTCTCCTGGTCCTTGAAGCGCTCAAGCTCCGGAAACTGCGTAAGTAGCTTATGCTTATTTAAATCCCCGCGGCCCCAGGATACATTTTTGAAAATACATCCGCAGGATTTGGTGCCGATATCCTGCTTCTTGGTCCGCTCCTCGCTTATCCGCCTGATCTTTTCCAGGATCTCTTGCGGATCTCCTTTTTTTAACACCAGAGTCGCGGAGAGGATGATCCATTCCGGATGTTTTTTAAAAATTGAATCCCGATACCCAAATTGACATTCAGAATTATTTAGCGAAAAGGTTCGAATTCTGTTTTGCGTTTTGTGCTTTGGATTTTGGGCTTTGTTTGTGATTTGTGATTTGTGATTTGTGATTTCAAGTACTTGGGCGCTCTCAAGTACTTGACGTATCTCACCTCCGAAACAACCGGCGTTGCTCCGCACCGAACCCCCGACCGTTCCCGGAACTCCGATTCCCCACTCCAGCCCGGTAAGCCCGGCTTTTGCCGATTCCAACACCGCCCGCGCCATCATAACACCCGCGTCGGCGCAAAGACGTTGGCCGTCAACAGTAATCCTTCCTCCGGCCAAGCGGATGAACATTCCATCGTATCCTTTGTCGGAAACCAATATGTTGGAACCTGCTCCCACGATAAAAAAACGGAGACCGTGTACTGCCGCCCATTCTGCCGCTTCACGAAGCTCCTCCGAACTTTTTGCCTCAACAAAAAAACGAGCCGGACCGCCTATTTTATAAAAAGTAAGGGAAGAGATGGGAACATTTTCTTGTATATTGACTGGCATATGTACTTGTGGTTAGGTAGAAGCAGGCACTCATTCATCCCACACTCAAGTTTGACAATAGTTTATTTTAGCGGCGTAGGAAGCAGGCACTCACATAAGGACAATGTTTGGAGTTAAACCCTTCCTGCGCCTCCCAAGTAAATTACTACCAGTCGAACTTGAGTGTGGGACAAGTAAGCCCCGACGCACTGTATTATACTTTGTATAAACCGCGCTCGCTCGGAAATGAAAATTGACATTTTCATTTCGCTCGCTTACTTGATTATAACACAAAGCCCCCGAAGGGGCCTGGTGCGGACAAATTGGGGTCTTAGGAATACCCCGCTTTTCAGCTGGACACATCCCAAAAGACACTCACACTGCCTCTATTAGTAGCAAATTAAGAAGAAAAAGTCAAATGGGGATATACACACTCGCCTTAGAAGAAAGAGGATAGCCGTGAGACGCCGAGGGAACCGCGAGCGAAGCTACTTTTTTGACTATTTTTTCGTTATACCTTCTGATGCAGAATAGGAAAAAAATCCTGTATGTAATCACCAAATCCAACTGGGGAGGGGCGCAGCGATACGTGTTTGACCTGGCCACCAATCTTCCCCAAGAACGTTTTGATACGGTAGTGGTGACAGGCGGGCGCGGGTTGCTTACTGAAAAACTGGTTCAGTCCAAAATCCGGGTTATTGAGCTGCCGGTACTGCAGAAAGGAAGCGGACTCCTGTTTGTCCTTTTCTCGTTTCGCAACCTCCAAGCGCTTTTCAAACTCATCACCGTTTTCCGTAAAGAAAAACCGGACATAATCCACCTCAACAGCTCAAAAATTGGAGGGCTTGGAGCCGCTGCCGCTTTTTTCCACAACCTGCTACAAGCTACAAGCTACAAGCTACAAGCTAAAGTTATATTTACCGCTCACGGCTGGCCCTTTCTGGAGCCGCGTCCTCATTGGCAAAGAGGCCTTATTTTTTTCTTAACTTGGCTGGGATCTCTTCTGCAAGATGCAATTATAACCATAAACACTCGCGACTTTGAGGTGGGACAAAAGTTTATACCCGAGAGAAAACTCCATCTGATTTTTAACGGCATTGCCGCATTTAATTTTCTGCCGCGAGATCAAGCCCGTCAATTTTTTACCGAAAAAATCGGCAGGTCTATTTCATCTGATACCATACTCATCGGCGCGAATGCCGAACTTACGAGAAACAAGGGCCTTGATTTTCTTATAGAAGCAATTAACTTGCTTGCCTCCCAAAATAATAAATTCCTAAGTATTATAATTAGTGACGGGGAAGATAAGGAAAAACTGGAGGCAAAAATCCGGACCCTTGGCTTGGAGAATAGCGTTTTTCTTATCGGCTTTATTCCCGAGGCCGGACAATATCTGCGGGGCGTGGATATCTTTGTGCTTCCCTCCCTGAAGGAGGGACTGCCCTATGCGCTGATGGAAGCCATGGCTGCGGCTTTAGCCGTAGTGGCGACCGCAGTTGGAGGGATCCCGGATTTGATCGCGGACGGAAAGGATGGTTATCTGGTGGCGCCGGGAAACGCGGAGGATCTCGCCGGTCGGCTAAAAGAGCTTGCCGAGGACGAAACCAGGAGGAGAAAAATCGGGGACTTGGCCGCGGAAAAAATTCGTACCAAATTTCCCCTCCATGCTATGATTGAGAAAACCGCATCAAGGTATGAGTAACCGGAAAATAAAACTTATCCTTCTTGTTTGGGGAGATGTCGTGCTTCTTTACGGAGCACTTCTGGCATCCTTGATACTGCGCTACGCAAATTATAACGACACGCCGCCTATTCCCCAGCACTATCTGCCTTTCTCCATAATCTTTGCCTTTTGGCTTATCATCTTCGGGGCTTTTGGCCTCTACGACTTTCGGTTTATAAAAAACAGCAAACAATTTATCTATCGCCTCCTGCGGGCCATGGCCACCAACACCGTTCTTGCCGCCCTTATTCTCTATACTTTTATCCCCGCTTTTGAGATCGAGCCAAGACGCAATCTGATTCTCATCGCCCTTACGGCTACCATTTTCATTTTTATCTGGCGGTATCTTTTCAATCTGCTTATTATCCGAGCTCCGGCCGCCAGGGTGCTATTTTTCGGGATAAATCAAGACAGCAAGGAACTTGCAGATTATCTTCTGAAAAACCCGCAGCTTGGCTACCGGCCAGTGGCTTTTATGGCCATAGAAGGCGGGGAGAAAATGGGTCCTCTTCCGCTGCCCCACTTTACTTCCCAGCAAAATCTGATTGAGATAATCCAAAACTTCGGGATTGATACGGTGGTAATTTCCCGGGAGATAAAAGAAAACCGGACTTTGGTTGCCGTGTTGTTTCAGGTAATTCCTTTGGGAGTGGCCGTGCTTGAATTTCCGACTTTCTATGAAATGAATACTGGGAGAATTCCGCTCTCCCTCATTGGAGAAGTGTGGTTTCTGGAGAATCTAGTCGGGATCAGAAAAAATCTATACGAGTTCTTTAAGCGAGGGCTGGATATCGTCTTGGTCTTGTTGCTTGCCATTCCCTGCATTTTACTTTTCCCTATCATTGCGCTTGCCATCAAAATTGATTCAAAGGGGCCGGTATTTTTTTGGCAAAGGCGCGTTGGCAAAGGCGGGAAAGAATTTGGGCTGGTAAAATTTCGTTCTATGATTAAAGACGCCGAATCACTCAACGGCCTCAAAGGCAGCGGCCGGGATTCACGCCATACAAGTATAGGAAGTTTTTTGCGCAAAAATTACGCGGACGAATTGCCGCAGATTTTTAACATCCTGCGAGGAGACATGTCGTTCATCGGCCCAAGACCGGAGCGGCCCGAGTACATTCGGGGGTTAAAACTGAAAATCCCCTTCTACGAGATGCGGCTCCTAGTGCCTCCGGGAATCACCGGCTGGGCGCAAATCCATATGGAAAATGACGCCTCGGTAGAGGACGCGCCGGAAAAGATGCAATATGATCTTTACTACATCAAAAATAGGTCTTTAATCTTGGATCTGCTCATTATGCTCAAAACCGTCTTTACAATCCTCCGCCGCGAAGGCCGCTAAAACTGTATACTGGACAAGATACGATCGTAAAAGATTCGGTATAGAACTAAACGATGCCGTAAAGAATCCTTAATTCTTCAATCCCCTCTTCAAGGACTACTGTTGGTTCCCAACCCAACAGTTCTTTAGCTTTGGTTATGCCTGCAAGAGTATGTTTGGGCTCCAAGCGGGGTTCTGCGAACACTCTGGGACCTCCGATTAAATCGGCCACCTCCAAGATCGTTCGGTTTCTCCCCCCTCCGATATTTATCACCTCCCCCTTTCCGACTTTTGGTGACGAGACCGCAAGCAAATTCGCCCGCACTACATCCGCGGCATGAGTGAAATCGCGCGATTGGGTGCCATCGGGAACAATAGTCAGCGGCTCACCCTTTTTCCTCTGCTCCAAAAACTTTCCTATTACCAAAGCGTAAGCGCCCTCGGTTGAGGCGCGCGGTCCGTACACGTTGAAATAGCGCAGGGAGACGGTCTCCAGTCCGTACACTTGGGAGAAAAGCCGGCATTGAAGCTCCCCCATATATTTTTGCAAACCGTATGGACTCAAGGGCCGCGCTTCCATATCTTCTCTCAAGGGCAGGGTGTCCTGATTTCCGTAGGCCGAAGAAGAAGCGGAATAAACCACTCGTTTTACTCCCGCATCGCGGGAGGCCACCAGGACATTAAGAGTTCCGGTAACATTTATATCATGAGTGGTGCGAGGATCTTGAATAGAAGGCTGAACCCGCGGAAGTGCGGCCGCATGAAATACATATTGCGCACGGTGAAAAATTCCACTCAACTTTTCAAAATCGCGGATATCTACCTCGTGCAGTACTGCTTTGGGGCTTACATTTTTCCTCCTGCCTCCAGAAAGATTATCAACCACATGTACTTCAAATCCTTTTTCTACCAAGGCATCCACAAGATGCGAGCCGATAAATCCCGCTCCACCGGTCACTACGGATTTAGTCATGACCAGCAACTAAATTCTTAAAATCGATTTTGACTTTTGCGCTTTGGGTTTTGAGTTTTCTTTGTATCCACTCGTGATCATGCACCGATACATCTTCAAGAGTAAGACCTTGAGTCGCAAGCAATTTTTCATTGAATTCCCGATCTTTGCGCAGCAAATCCGCGCACTCTCCAAGACCAATGGCGTCCATATGCACCATCAGAGCATCAAGGTCCTTGGGGAAGCAAAACCCGCCAAACCCCCGGTATCCGCCGTGAGTTACATCCAGATGCGAGTCGCCAATGCGGAAGTCCGCCGCCATACCCATCCGTACCTGCTCGTAGTCAGCCCCGTGCGCCTCGGCTAAAACCGCCATGGCGTTGGCAAAATTGATCTTGCGGGCAAAATGAATATTGCCTCCGTACTTAATTATCTCGGCCTCGGTAGCAGTGATCTTGACCGGGCGATAGGTATTCGTACCCCAGGGCGACATGAAAGGGGCTTTGGGCAGAAGCGAGATAACCAAATGCGCGGCATCCAGACCTTCATTCGTAAATCCGACAATCTGCCTATCAGGTTTCAGGAAATCCTCCCAGGCCCTTTTTTCCGTCAAAAATTCGGGATTAAAAAGAATTTTGTGCTGCGGATATTTTTTTTGAAAGGCCTCGGTGGTTCCGGGAGTAACGGTGGATTTTATTACCACGATCCTATTTCCGGTGATTTGCCGAAAGGATGATTCCACCGCCGAGAGATCAGCCGATCCATCCGAGGAGCGCGGAGACGGAACGGAAATGAAAATTATGTCGGCCTGATTGATATCGTCAAAATAATCCTTTTTAGGATCTAGGTCATAAAGAAAGAGGTCTTTGCCGCGCTCGTACCCTTGCACTTCCTCAAAATATCGCTTGAGGGGGGTACCCACCATGCCTACGCCGATGATACCGATTTTGGGTTTCCATACCATATATTATATAACTAAACTCTCTCTTTTCCGGTTTCTTATTGCCGATTTTTGAGCTGCTGGATAAAGACCTCGGCTTCCTTTGCAAATTCAGGATCAAGGCGCGCTGCGGCTTCGGCATAAATTATGGCCTTTTCAATTTCGCCAAGCTCGGCCAAGAGTGCCGAAGCAAGCGCCAGATACTGGGGATTGTTGGGTTCCCTTGATGCCAGCTCAACATACACGTCTTTAGCCGCGGCATATTCTCCCCGTTCGCGGAAAATATTTCCGGCGCGGTCCAGTAGTTCCAGGTTTATATTCTTGATATTGGCAAGAACTATAGGACGGACTTCAGCAATAATATCTTCCCTTCGGGCAAGCTGGGCTACCGCAAAAAGATTTACGGTGGCGTTATCGTATGAGGGTTCAAGTTTTACCGTGACGCGCAGAAGTTCAAGCGCTTCATTCACCCGGTTTTCCATAAGATATAGTTGGGCAAGTTCAAAATAAAGGATCTGTTTTGTTGGAGAGAGTGTTATGGCTTCTTTAAGAATTTGTTCGGCTTCAACCAGATACTGGGGGTTGAGCGCCCCCGCCCGCGTCATTACCGAAGCAAGAAAAATCAGATGCTTAATGTCTTTGGCAGGCCGGTTAAGTTCTTTTTTCAATTCGTCAATGGCAAATTTGGCGAATTGGGTACGTTCTTCGCCAGAGTACTGGTTGTTATTGATAATGTCTCTGGAGACATTGGCAAGCTGCTCTCTAACCTCGGTGTCTCCAAAGGTGTTGAAGGCCAAGGCCTCCCTAAATGCATTTTGGATTTGGGGCAGAGAGATTTTTTGCTGATAGGATGAAAGAGCTCTAATAAGCGCGTTGGCTTCGCGCATCGGCTTCCAGTGAAGAAAGTATCCTCCCAAAAGAAAAACAATAATGCCGATTGCGGAAATGACCTTTGCCACTGAAGCACGAGCTCCGATGGTCATATCCCTTGAAGTGTTCTGAGAAAAATCAATCAGAAACGCACTGTGGCCAAGGAAGCCGTAAAAAAGCAGATAGGTGTTAAGATTGTCAAACACAAAGATATTTTGCAGGAAATAAACAAGAAACAAGGTGAAGATTACGGCGCCTTCCCATAGAGAAACTGTCGCCTTTCGCATCCCGCGCACAATTCCCCACAACGCCACCGCGATCATGGAAAAGAAGCCCAACAAACCAGCAACCCCTGCATGTATCAGCCAATCAAGAAAAATATTGTGCGAGCGGTCAAACCATGGTTCGCTTGAATAAAGTTTGGGGTCAAAGTACTTCTGGAATACCAGATAATAATTTTCCTGCCCCCATCCTAGGATGGGACGCTCCAGGACCGCGCGCGCCGACATCTTCCAGATAGAAAAGCGGGCTTGGGTCGTGCGATCCGCAAACGAAATTGTAGTCGTACGGCTCAACACTTGATTTGATTTTACAAACTGGGTATCGCGGACAGACCAAAGGAGCAAGGGAAGCAAAAGAAGTAAAAGAAACGTCGCTCCGGCCCAAGGGCGAAGGGAAGATGCGGCAGGAAATATTCTTTTCCAGAAAATTAAAGAGAACGCCAAAAGCACGATAAATCCCAAAAGCATTCCTAGAGTGGCTCCTCTGGTGGCCGTAAGATAAATAATAAAAATTTCAAATAAAAACGCGGCGCCGTAAAAAATCTTCAATCCTAATTTTTGCCAAAACCGGTACAAAAGCAAAAGCAGCATCCAGGCGTGGAAAGAAAGATACGCCGCTAAATAAGTAGGATTGCCTATGGTGGAGTCAATTCGGAAACCCCCCTGCAAAGAGACCCGAAAACCAAACCACTGCAAAAGCCCGATAAAACCGACGATAATGCTCGCCAGAAGGGTGGTATGAAAAAATATAAGCCAGTCCTTACGCTCCTTGAACACGGAGACAAGCATGACAAAGTAAAGATAAAGGTGCGCGTGCATCATAAAACCCTCCATCCGTTCGTAGTTTGAAAAAAATGAACGATAGGGATTTGGACTGAAAAGATCGGCCAAAAACAGGATCACGATGAATACCGTAGCTGCTTTGAAAAGCGGGGTGAGCTTCGGCCGATATTCCGGCCGAGCCGCGGCAAGACCGACCCAAAAAACAAAAATAATTCCGATAATAATACGGAACATAAAATTCTTGCCGGTGATAAACGGGAAGAGCATGGATGAGGAAATATAAAGCGGCAAGAAAGGAATGACCCAGAGGCCGATTTTAACTATCCGCAGAAAA
>CAYIFD010000017.1:3107-8468 GCA_964362595.1 uncultured Candidatus Saccharibacteria bacterium | reverse complement strand
GCTCTGCCAACTGAGCTACCCTGTCATCAATAAGGCGGGAGGGTGAAAGCCCCCTCGCTATACCGGCGCAATCATAAAAAGTATAATCCATTTTTCGCTTTTGCGCAAACGAAAACAGCAAATCAGATTTGCTGTTTTCGCAACATAGTCGCGGGGCCGGGAATTGCACCCGGGTCTCGAGGTTCTTAAATACTTTATTTTTCAATAAAGAATGGACTATACCATCTACCCAATAGGGCAGCTCCCATTATAGTCTCTGAACCTTCCCTATTTTTAGGGCTTGGCTGCTGATTGCCAAATCTTCTCTTTTTTCAGGCCGTCGCATATATTCTTGCGAATTGTGCTGTGGCAAGAGAAGCTCTTATGGGTTTCCAGCAATTTAGAGAGTTTTTCCACGAAGTGTCTCCACCCCGGGTCACAGTTGCACTATGAGCCTCGCGAGGTACTTCTCCTCCACCCCGCGTAAAGATTATACGGTAAAAATGAGGATATTGCAACAAATTCCCGGCCACGCAACATTTATTTAACCCAAAACCGCTCCGATTCAAGTCGGAGCGGTTTTGGGGTTTATTGTAAATTTTTCTTCTCCAAAATTTCTTCTCCCAGCACGCCGAGCTCCTTTAGCGCCTGTTCGTAAGATCGCAGGGCTTGTATTATAGTTTCGCGCGGGTGTTCCTGCAAAGGGCCGTGAACAACAGTATTGCGCAGGCGATGAGCCGTCCAGACGCGATCAAGAGATGGAATCCTGGTGGGATCAGCAATACGGAGACGGTCTGCCACTGTTTCTCCTTCGTAGCCGAGATTTTTCAGCGCTTCATCCAGCAGTCCGTCTGCGCGGATAACCGCCATATTCCAGTCCGAGGGATTGGAGGAGTTGGCCAAGCGCCTGATCTCCTCCCATACTTCTTTGGAGGCCTCGGTCAAGGGCACCACATGCGCCACTGGCGGCACATCCGGCGGGAAAACTTTATCCAAGCGAGCGTGGCGGCGCAAAACAAAAATCACAAACCCCAGCAGGATAAGATTCAAAATAGTGAAAACAATGGCTAAAATATAATAAGTGGAACCAAAAGTAGGGTCAGCAAGCCAGGCAAAGAAAGCCGCGACCCAGTCAAGTACGGCATCAAGATAGACCCCAAGAAAAGCAAAAAGCACCATTACCGCGACTATCGCCACGGTCAGGTCAACGGAAATATTGGTAAGATGTCTTTCTTCGTCGGCCATTGTTTAGTAACTAGTAGCTGGTTATATTTCCTAGCGAGTCCACGCGAAAATTTATTTTCGTGGTGGGCGAGCGACGGAAATTCAAGAAATGCCGTGGCATTTCTTATTTTTCTTGCAGGAGCTTTTCCAGCGTTTTCGCTATTCCAAGCAATTTTTCTTCCTGAAACCACGGACCGATAAGCTGAAGACCTACCGGGAGCTTCTTTCCTGCTTCCTCCACCAATCCGGCCGGAATGGAAATTCCGGGAAGGCCGGCCAAATTCAGGGCCACGGTATAGATATCAGCAAGATACATTTCCAAAGGGTTGGCGCTTCTTTCTCCCAGGTAAAAAGCAGGAGTTGGAGTGGTGGGGCCGATTATTGTATCCACATCTGCAAAAGCACGGGTAAAGTCATCGCGGATCAACCGCCGCACTTTCTGCGCTTTCAAATAATAAGCATCATAATACCCGGCTGAAAGCGCGTAAGTCCCAAGCAAAATGCGGCGCTTAACCTCGGCTCCAAATCCTTGAGCGCGAGTGAGCGTGTAGGTCTCAAGCAGAGTCCTACCCTCTTCACTCTTTCCGTAGCGGATACCGTCAAAACGGGCCAGGTTAGCGGATACTTCCGAGGGATTTATTATGTAATAAGCGGCCAAGGCGTAGTCAGAATGCGGCAGGGTTATTTCTTTTGTCTTTGCTCCGGCTTTTTCCAGAGCGGCAATGGCGGAGTGTATCATTTTTTCTACTCTAAAATCAAGACCTTTGCCGAAGTACTCTTTCGGGATGCCGACTCGGATATTTCTGAAGTCGGACTTCCCGGAGAAGTCCGACTTCCCCGTATCCGTCGAGGTTGCGTCAAATGCGTCTTTTCCGGAAATCGCTGTAAAAATTATTTCTGCGTCCTCCGCGGTTTTGGCGAGCACACCGATCTGATCCAAGGAGGAGGCCATAGCAATAAGGCCGTGGCGGGAGACGCGGCCGTAAGTGGGCTTGAGTCCCACTACTCCGCAAAAAGCGGCCGGTTGACGAATAGATCCTCCGGTATCGGAGCCAAGCGCCCCTAAAGAAAGATTGGCAGCCACTGCCGCGGCTGATCCTCCAGAAGATCCGCCAGGAACCCGCTCCTGGTCATGAGGATTGCGGGTGGGACCAAAGCCGGAATTTTCCGTGGAGGAACCCATGGCAAACTCATCCAAATTGGTTTTCCCCAAAAACAATGCGCCTTGACGTTTAAGATTTTTGACGGCAGTGGCATCGTAAGTGGCAATGTAATTTTCCAGTATTTTTGATCCGGCGCTGCAACGTCTTCCTTTAAACAAAATATTATCC
Source organism: uncultured Candidatus Saccharibacteria bacterium (assembly GCA_964362595.1). Classification (GTDB taxonomy): domain Bacteria; phylum Patescibacteriota; class Minisyncoccia; order Sungbacterales; family HO2-52-23; genus CAYPPK01. The sequence continues at coordinate 5,934 of CAYIFD010000017.1, read as the reverse complement.
TTTAAAGCCAAAGGAATGCCAAACAAAGGGGGCTGATCTGGATTTGCCTGCAGAGCAACATCGGATTTTTTTGCCTCTTTTTCCGTATCAGTAAACACTTCCAGGAAAGAGTGGAGATCGCCGTCTTTCTGTTTAATCGCTTGGAGGCAATCGGAAACCAGCTCCGTGACGGAGAACTCATTTTTGCGCAAACCAGCAGCGGCCTTGGCGATTGTCAGTTCATTTAGACCCATAAACCGCTTTCACTTTAACCCAATCCAATTTCTTTTCCGGCACCTGTTCCATAATCTCCTTTTGTTTTCTTTCTAAGTCGCTGTCTATCTGCTCGTCCTTGCGCATCTCACTTTCCAAATCAGTTCCTCCGGCAAGCGGGAGAACTCCGTCCGTATTTGCTTCCCCGAGTTTTTCCACGAAGCCCAAAATAGCGGAAAGTTCCATCCCGAGTTTTTTCTTTTCTTCTTCGCTTAAGGCGATGCGGGCCAGACCCGCGATATGCTCTATGTCTTGATTTATCTTGGACATGACTGGAGATGGTCGCAAAACATGGTTTTATGACCATCTCATTATATTGGCAGCGAGGGAGAGGTGAAAATGCCAATTTTCACTTCAACCGAGCGAACCATTTATACAAAGTATACCACTACGAAATGATCCTCAAAAATTCCTTTTCCCCGATCGTTTTCACCCCCAATTTTTTCGCTTGTTCAAATTTTGATCCGGGCTCCCGGCCGACTACACAAAAGTCGGTTTTTTTACTGACCGATCCGGAGATTTCTCCTCCCCAAGAACGAATTCTTGCCTTGGCCTGGTTTCGGGTCAGGGACTCCAATTCTCCGGTAAGGACAAAAGTGAGGCCGGAAAGTTTTTGCGGTTTTTTTGCTTTCCGGTATGATTTGATCCGTACTCCTGTTTCCAGCAATTTTTTCACAAACTGCAGGTTCTCGTGATTTTGGAACCACTTATGGATGCTTTCGGCCACTACCGGGCCGATATCGGGTATTTTTATGAGCTCGGCCAATAAACTCTTCCTTATTCTTGCCAAAGTGCCGAAATGCTCCGCCAAGTCAAGGGCAGTTTCCTCGCCGACATGCAGGATGCCGAGAGCCAAGATCAAGCGGGGGAGCGCGATCGTTTTTCGCTCCTGAATGGCCCGCACTAAATTCTCGGCCGACTTTTCCGCAAACCTCTCCAAGGGTTTTATGTCCCCTTCCTGCAGATGGAAAAGATCGGCCGGGGTCTCCACCAACCCTTCGCCAATGAGTCGGTCAATAATTTTGGGTCCCAAGCCGCTGATGTCAAAAGCCCCCTTGGAGACGAAATGATAAAATTTCTCCCTGATTACCAAAGCGCATTTTTCCGGATGCGGAATCCGGTGCGCAACTTCACCTTCTTTGCGGATCACCGGCTGGCCGCAAAAGATCCGGGGCATGCGGAATTCTTCTGTGTCGCGAGGCCGCAAGTTTTTAAGCACGCGCACTATATCCGGGATAACATCGCCCGCTCTTTGCACTATAACCGTATCTCCGACCCGCACATCCAGGCGCCTGATCTCATCCAGATTATGAAGGGTGGCGCGGCTAACCATAACTCCCCCCACCTCCACTGGTCTCAACGCCGCCACCGGAGTAAGAGCGCCGGTGCGGCCGACCTGCACGATAATATTCTCCACTGCCGTAGTCGCTTCCTTGCCGGGAAATTTAAAGGCAATCGCTCCGCGCGGCGCCTTGCCCGCCACACCCAGACGCTCCAAAAGATTGCGGGAATTCACCTGTACTACGATTCCGTCTATGAGAAAAGGCAACGTATCGCGCGCCGCGCGCACTTTTTTCCAAAAAGCAATTACTTCTTCAAGGTTCTGGCAGGCGGCGGCCGGCTCCACTGTCTTAAACCCCAGTAGTTTGGCAATAGCATGTTCTTCCTCATGCGTCTCCTGTGCTAAATCGGTTACTACTCCATAAGCGATAAAATCCAACTTGCGGGAGGCAGTGATCTTAGGGTCAAGCTGTCGAACGGATCCGGCCGCGATATTTCGCGGGTTGGCAAAGGGGGGCAATCCAATTTTTTGTTGTTTACGGTTGACTTGGATAAAGGTCTTCTTGGTCATATAAACCTCTCCCCGCACTTCCAGCCGCCTTGGGATTTTAGCCAAGGCCTGTTTAGTCCGCGGAAAGCGCTCCAGTATCTCGCGCACTTCTTTTTCTTTGGCAAAACGGAAGTGGTCCTCCAGACGCAGCGGAAGCGATTCAATGGTTTTTAAATTCTGGGTGACATCTTCTCCGCTTTGCCCGTTTCCGCGCGTAGTTCCGGTTTTAAGCAGGCCATTCTCGTAGACAAGAGAAACGGCAAAGCCGTCTATTTTTGCTTCCGCAAAATAGTCGGGTCTAGCAACTATTTTTTGCATCCGTTCCTTCCACTCACTCATCTCCTCTTCAGAGAAGGCGTCGGCAAGGGAAAGCATGGGAACGGAGTGGCGGACTTTTTTAAAGCCCGCCAGAACCGCGCCGCCCACGCGCTTGGTGGGCGAATCGGGGGTGACAAAATCCGGGAATTTCTCCTCCATTCTGGCAAGTTCGCGCTTCAGGGAATCCAAAGCCGCGTCAGAGATTTCCTGGCGATCCAAAACATGATAAAGATAGCGGTGGTAATTGATTTCTTTCCGCAGTTTTTCAATACGTTCTTTGCCGTCTTCCTTAGTCATGCCAATTTTCTCAGCGAGGCAAGTTCCGGTTTACCGGAACGTCAGCCGAGATGTTAAAAAATTGAGCACCCCCTCCTTTAGTAAGTAACCTGGAGTCCTCGTTTTACCACCCGGACAGGATTCGTCCCG
>CAYIFD010000017.1:0-3007 GCA_964362595.1 uncultured Candidatus Saccharibacteria bacterium | reverse complement strand
CCTTTAGTAAGTAACCTGGAGTCCTCGTTTTACCACCCGGACAGGATTCGTCCCGCAGCGATATTGCCCGGCCGCGGTAATCTCGGTTACCGATCCGGTTTTGCTCACGCGGATGAAATAGCATCCGCCTGAAGATACGTCCACCGGTCCTGCCACATAGCAGTCAGGGCCCTCAACCTCGCAGATATCTTCCTTTATCCGATCCAGGTATAAAATTTTTTCTATGCTCTGGTCGGCGGCGTAAAGGGCGATAAAAGAGTCGGCTATCTCTCCGGAAATCCTGATCTGTCCCAAGACCACATTGAAAATACCGATGCTTACGGAAAGCAGGGCGGAGAGCAAAACAACCACCAATAGAAGCGAAACCCCTTTTTGGAATTGGGACTTTTGCATTTTATAGGTCTCTTAGCCGCTGTACTATCGTGGTTTGCAAGTTCATAGATGACTGCAGCTGTAGTTTGGGGCTGCGCGAAATAACGGTAAGAGTAATTGTGATGCGGGGCTGGCCGTCGGTTCCTCCCGGAACTTGGCCGTAAAGTTCGGTAAAATTCAGCCGCTCCACCATTACCTGCTCCGAAGTGAAGGGGCTGACTTTGCTCGGATTCTCGCAATCCTCGTTCGTAATCGGCGCTCTAGCCCGCCAGATTATTCCCTCTCCCGCGTCCAGGAAATACACCCGTTCCTGTCCTGTGGAGGTAATGAAACTTATCTCGGATCCCAAGGGCGCGCAGTTGGTGGTAAGGGCGTAGTTTGTTCCGGTGCGCATTTCTTTGGTGATAAGCTCCAAACTGAAGCGGATGTTATCCAGGACGAATTGGATGTTTTGCGCCTTAATCTGGGCGTTGGAGACCCCCAAGGTTATGCCGATGGAGGCAATCACCAGGACCGAGAAGACACCGATGGAGATAATCATTTCCAGAAGAGTAAATCCCGACCGAAATTCCAATGACCAAAACCGTTTTGGATGGAGTTTTTGCATAGTCATCTCCAATTATACAAACTCTCGCTTAAGGTTAGGACTCTCTGAATCTGCCGCTCGTTCCATTGCACGGTAGAGGTGATGTTCATTTTATCCGAGGCAGGGATTCCTTCTTGGGGCGCACCCGAGGGGACATCCACGGTAACGCATCTTGAAAAAATTGTTTCCCGGTCTCCCTCGTATCCGTAGATGCCGGTGGAAGAATTGTAACGGAGATTTTCCGAGCAGGAGGAAGAAAGTATGGGTACGACGATGGAGACACCCCCTACTCCGCAGTCTATGACCACGGTTCTGTCAACCGCCACTCCGGCGGTTATGTTGGAAAAAACGCTTTGGGACTCCGGGTTTTTGTTCCATTGCCAATTCGCGGCTCCGTTAAGCGCGTCGCAGATTACATTGTTGTCGCGGACGGATCGCACCAATTCAATTCCTTCTTGGGCCAGATTGACAGCGGTCAGTTTGTTCTTGGAGAAGGAAAAATCAGCCAGGCCCCTGGTTATAAGCGAGACCGGCCCCACGGTTGCGGCGAGAATCACCCCCAAGGCAATCAAGGTTTCCAGAAGAGTAAACCCTGACCGAAATTCCAATAACCAAAACCGTTTTGGATTTTGGGATTTGCCCCGACGCACTATTGATGTCTTTTGATAAGGAAGTCGGGGCCCCGACTTCGCGTCGGGATGATTTGTGATTTGGAGTTTTTGCATTATTTTACGCTTATTTGGCCGCTTAGCCACACGGTTAACGTTTTTATCAAATTGCCGGAGGGAGAGATAAGCTCAATGTCTATCTTCTCGCCGGAAATAATCTCCCCGTCCTCGTCGCTGATGACTACCGTCGCCTCCGGTGCTACGAAAATAATATGGACGGCCGAGTAATCGTCGTCATCGTCATCTGTGATGCGGTTTATCTTTATCCGGCGCTCAAATGTCTTTTCCGTATTTTCTATTTTCTCTTCTATGCCCGTATAGCGGTTATCAACGGGAGCAAGATCGGCAAATAAAAAATATCGCTCGGGATCTTCCGTGGAAAGCCGAATGCCAACCGCCGGCGGAATCTGGGGAGCGGGGGGCGACCCTATCTCAAGCTGGGTTACGGCCAGCGACATGTTTTGAGCTTGCCTGGCGGCCAACGCCAGTTCCCGAACGGAGCGGTTTAGGGAAGTCCCTTCATTCAATCCGGTAAAGCTGAAGAGAACGACTGCGCTTACGGCGGTGATGATGGCAAGTATAACCACCATCTCCACCATGGTATAGCCGCCCTTTAAATTTTCAATTTTGCGATTTTCAATCAATGACCTAATGATTCAATTTTCAATTGAAAATTCAGAAAATTTGAAAATTCATTGAAAATTGGTCATTGAGAATTGGTAATTCAGTTCTATTATATCCCTTCCCGCCTCAAATCAAAAGGCGGAGAAAAGATACAGAAGCCCGGTAAAACTAAAAAAGCTTTCTCCCCAAAAGAAAGCAAGGATGCTGCCGGCAAGGATAAAAGGACCAAAAGGCATAAGTCCGTCAAGTTGTTTTTTACCCAAAAGCATTAGTCCTCCTCCGGCCAAAGATCCCAGCCAAAAAGAGAAAAGAAAGGCAGAAAGGTTGGCAGGAAAGCCAAGCAGGAGAGCAACGGCAAAAAATAACTTGCCGTCTCCAAGCCCCATCCAGAGGCCTTTGGAAAGAAACCAAAGCAGGACCAGAAAAAGAGAAAGAACAAGAGTGCTGCCAAAATCAAGCGCCAAGGCATATATGGCCGCATCCCGATGGCGGAAGAAAAAGGCAAGTCCCCCCAAAAGGAAAAGTATAAATATTGCCCCGTCGGGGATAAGATAATATTTTAGGTCTGAAACCAGCACAACCGCCACCGCTCCTATTCCCAAAAAAGAGGCAAGCAGAAAAAAGAAAAACTCTCCGTTTAAGGGAAATTTTTGCACAAGCACAAAGGCCGATACCGCATAACTTCCGGCCGTGGCAAATTCTACCAGCGGATATTGCAAAAAAAGGCGAGTGCTACACTGGCGGCACCGCCCTTTTT
>CAYIFD010000016.1:2035-8817 GCA_964362595.1 uncultured Candidatus Saccharibacteria bacterium | reverse complement strand
TGGCATATCGGTTCTGGGCGGATTGGCCGGTGTTGAGAAATCATTGAGAGATGCGAAGCGCATCATCATTGTTGCATGCGGTACAGCGTATCTTGCCGGCCGCATTGCCGAATATATGCTGGAAGAGTATGCGGGGATACCAGTGGAGGTGGACTTGGCCAGCGAGTTTCGCTACCGGAAACCGATATTTCAGGAAGGAGATATTTTTTTGTCTGTTTCTCAATCAGGAGAGACCGCCGATACTCTGGGTGCCCTGCGGGAAGCAAAAGAAAAAGGAGTTATGACTTTAGGTATTGTAAACGCGGTCGGATCAACCATCGCCCGCGAAACCGATGCCGGAGTGTACCAGCATATCGGGCCGGAGATCGGCGTGGCTTCCACCAAAGCTTTTCTTTCCCAGGTTACGATTTTAACCCTCCTGACGATTCTTTTGGGAAGGCAGCGTGAAATGTCTCTGGTTACGGGGAAGAGAATAGCCAGTGAGCTTAAGAAAATCCCGGATTTTATCCGCAAGATTCTGGAGCAGGGGGATAAAATAAAATCCTTAGCGGAAAAATACCAAAAATACGAGAACTTCCTGTATCTCGGGCGGAAATATAATCTGCCGGTGGCCTACGAGGGCGCGCTTAAACTTAAAGAGATTTCTTATGTTCATGCCGAAGGATATGGGGCGGGGGAAATGAAGCACGGGCCGATTGCCATGATTGACGAGAAATTTCCCTCTATTTTTATTTCTCCCAGCGATTCGGTCTATGAGAAAATGGTTTCCAATCTGCAGGAGGTCAAGGCCCGAAATGGGCCGGTCATTGCCATAGCCACTGAAGGCAACAAAGATATTCAAGAGCTTACGGATGATGTAATTTATATTCCCAAGACCCTGGAGATGCTGACCCCGCTTTTGTCGGTAGTTCCCCTTCAGCTTTTTGCCTATTATTTCGGAGTCGCAAGGGGGCTCGATGTGGATAAACCTAGGAATTTGGCTAAGTCGGTGACAGTTGAATGATGATTACCCTGACTCCCAAACAACTAAATAAATGCCAAGGAATTATCGTCTGGGATTTTGACGGAGTGCTTTTTGATACGGAAAGGTTGAAGCAAGATTTTGAAGAAATATTCAGACAAAAGAATATTGACCTACAGGCCGTAATGAAGGGAAGCCTGCATATAAAGTATATTGGCCGCCCTTTTTCTTTAAGTTTTTTTCTAAGAACTTTGAAAGAAAACGGGCACTCCGTCTCCGAACTGTTTGTGCGTAGAAAATATCAAACTCTCTTGCAAAATGAGTATCTTGATCCTCAAGCCGATCGGATTTTGCGCTTTTTGAGGAGAAAGGGTTATCTCTTGACGTTGCTTAGTTTTGGCGTGCCCAGCTTTCAGTATCCTAAGATTAAGATAGGATGCGGCAAAAACTTTATGCGGCATTTCATTAAAATAAGAGTCACTAAAAACCCCAAGTTCATGTTTATTAAAAATATTCACCGGAAGTTTCCGCAGCTTCCCATTTACTTTATAGATGATACCAGCGAACATATAACTTTAGTTAAAAAACATATTCCTTTCGTAAAAACCATTCATTTTACTTCCTCGCATACCCTGCCCAAAGTTGCTAAGTACATAGTCAGCCATGCCAAAAATTGACCCTACGAAAAAAGTCGTGGTTATCGGCGGAGGCACCGGAGGGTTTACGGTGCTCTCCGGTCTTCGCAAATACCCGCTGGATTTGGCGGCTATCGTCACTATGGCCGATGACGGCGGATCCACGGGAATTTTGCGGGAAGAATTCGGGGTGCTGCCTCCTGGAGATGTGCGCCGGGTTTTGGTGGCGCTTGCCCACTCGGACAACAAGCTTCTTTCGGATCTTTTTAACTACCGCTTCACCGAGGGGGGATTTAAGGGGCATGCGTTTGGGAACATCATGCTTACTGCGCTTGAGCGCCTTACCGGAAGTTTTGAGGAAGCGGTCAGAGAAGCCGGAAGAATCCTTGGCATCAAGGGTGAAGTGCTTCCGGTTACTTTTAATCAGGTGCGGCTTTGCGCGGAGCTTTCCGATGGAACCGTGATTCGGGGAGAAGGCGATATCTACATTCCGAAACATAATCCCGGGTTATCGATCAGACGGGTATATCTGGACCGGAAAGCAACGGCGAATAAAAGGGCCATACAGGCGATACTCAAAGCCGACCTGGTGGTGCTTGGACCTGGCGATTTTTACGCAAGTATCATTCCAAACTTGCTGGTTTCGGGCATCCCGCAGGCCCTGCACAGGACCAAAGCTAAGATAGCTTATGTGGTCAACTTGACGACCAAAAAGGGTGTAACTAATGGTTTTACCGCCCTTGATTTCATCCGCACTATTGAAAAGTATCTTGGGGGGCCTGCGCTTGACTACGCGATTGTCAATACCAAGCGCCCCGGTGAGGAACGGCTTAGTCGATACGAGCAGGAGGGGGCGGGTTTTGTTGCTTTGCCCGGTGACCATAATCTAAAAAAACCCATGCCTATTCTCGGGGACTTTCTTAGGCGCCGGGGTTTTATCCGCCACGATCCGGATCGTCTGGCCAAAGTTCTTATATCATTGGTTTAAGGTTTAAACATATTCTACATTTAACTGCGATCGCCGATGAATGTAGAATGTAGGCAGTGAGCATGGAAATTATATCGCTTGAAAAAGAGAATGTTGATAAGGAAGTTATTGTGAAAACCGAAGAAGTTTTACGTTCGGGCAAGATTGCGATTGTCCCCACGGATACGGTGTACGGAATTGTCGGCGACGCGAGGAACCAGATCGCCATTGAAAAAATGTTTGCGATTAAAAAAAGGCCTCAAGAAAAGGTTTTTCCAGTTTTTGTGAAAAGCATTTCCGAGGCGAGAAAATACGCATATATTTCGGATGCCAAAGCGAGGTTTTTGGCTAGTATTTGGCCAGGACCAATTACTGTTGTTTTTCAGCATAAAGAAAAGTTGCCTCTGATTCTTACCGGATGGTTAAATACCTTGGGGTTGCGAGTCCCCAAACACCTTTTTCTTTTAGAACTGCTTTCGCGACTTGAAATGCCTCTCGCCCAAACCTCGGCCAATATTTCCGAGAAGCCACCGGCAAAAAATATAGAAGATATTAAGGACTATTTTGAGAATTCAGATGTTCAGCCGGATCTGGTAATAGACGGGGGCGAGCTGTCCGGCCGGGCTTCTACCGTGATTGATTTTACCGGAAACGAGCCGATTGTCTTGCGTACCGGCCTTGTTTCCAAAGAGGAGTTAGACCGGACATTTAGAGAACTGAAACCGTGATTATACACTTTTGTGGATAACCTTTTCTTGCTTTAGGATTGACGATTGGCATATCATACCAAGCACCATGCTTCTCTCTCGCGATGCGATTTTAAAACATTTTCAAGAGGGGAATATTGTCATTGATCCATTTGATGACCGAAAGCTCAAGACCTCAAGCTACGATGTTTCTTTGGGGGAGTGGTTTTGGCGCGAAGGGCATCCGGAAGGAAGAGCAACGCTCCATAATCTTTATGATGAATCCTCCACCAAGGCGGTTTGGAAGGGTCCGTATCAGGCCGAACTTGCCCGGGAGGTGAGCCAGCGGCTGGGATTGGAGCTTAAAAATATCAAGGATGATGACAAAATTGTTCTGCTCCGTCCCGGCGAGACGGTCCTTGCCCACACCGAAGAATATATCGGCGGGCGAGATAAAATTGTAACCAAATTGTACGCGCGCTCCTCTTTGGGCAGAAATTTTGTGGAGGTCTGCAAAGACGCGGGCTGGGGAGACATCGGGTATTTTAATCGCTGGACCATGGAGGTCACCAATAACTCCCAATATTTCACCATTCCCTTGGTGATGGGGCGCCGCGTCGGGCAGATGGTATTTTATGAAGTGGAGCCCTTGAAGCACTCGCCCGATTATGTGGGCGAGGGAGGAAAATATCAGCACTCGCCAGACATTGAAGAAGTAAAAAAATCCTGGCACCCGGAAATGATGATTCCGCAGATGCACAAGGATTGGGAGGTTCACTCGTCATAGCGGTTTCCGTTAATTTCTTCGGAGACACGCAAAAATTCCCCAGCGAGGAATTTTTCTATGTACTCGCTTAGGATATTTGCTTAAGGTATGAAAGAGAAGCTTAAAAAAACTGACCCGCAACTTGCTAAATTAATTGCGGCCGAAAGAAAGCGCCAGTCGCGTACGCTGGATTTGATTCCTTCCGAAAATATTGTTTCGCAGGCGGTGCTGGAGGCCTTGGGATCGGAGCTTACCAATAAATATTCCGAAGGATATCCGGGGAAACGATATTATGCCGGGAATGCGGTAGTAGACGAAATTGAGCTACTTGCCCAAGAGCGGGCGAGAAAACTTTTCCATCTCGGCAAACAGTGGAGCGTAAATGTGCAGGCGCTTTCCGGTGCGCCCGCCAATATGGCGGTGTATTTTGCGCTGTTGGAGCCCGGCAGCACTGTGATGGGGATGAACCTTTCATCAGGCGGCCATTTGACGCACGGCAGCCCGGCAAATTTTTCCGGCAAATTTTTCCGGATAGTTTCGTACGATGTAAAAAGAGATGGGTTTCTCGATTATGACGCAATACGGAAAGTTGCGCGCAAAGAAAAGCCGAAAATGATTATTGCCGGCGCAACCGCATACTCGCGTGTTATTGATTTTGGGAAATTTGGTAAAATTGCGCGAGAAGTCAAGGCCTATCTGCTGGTTGACATGGCACATATCGCGGGGCTAGTTGTCGCCCGTGTTCATCCTTCACCCTTTCCGCATGCAGATGTAGTCACGACTACAACCCATAAAACCCTGCGAGGTCCGCGCGGGGCACTCATTTTCAGCAGAAACGATCGTATGGTTCGAATTAAAGATAAGGATTTAAGTATCAGTCAACTCATTAACCGAACGGTTTTCCCCGGACTGCAGGGCGGGCCGCATGACAACCAAACGGCGGCGATTGCCGTGTGCCTGACCGAGGCCTTGAAGCCCGCTTTCAAAAAATACGGGCGGCAAGTAGTTAAAAACTCCCGGATCCTGGCCCGCGAACTCTCCCGTCTGGGACTGCAAATAATTTCGGGCGGCAGTGATAATCACTTGATGCTAGTTGATCTCACTAATCTGGGCATTTCCGGAAGAGAAGGGCAGGATCGGCTGGAAAAAGTGGGCATCATTGTAAATCGCAACACCATTCCCTACGACACCCGCTCGCCTTTTGACCCTTCGGGGATTCGCTTAGGCACTCCTTCTATAACCACCAGAGGCATGAAAGAAAGAGAGATGAAAGTTATTGCCGGACTGATCTATGACGCTCTGACCATGAAAAACCCTCCTTTTGTCCGCCAAAAAGTCCGCGTGCTTTGCCGCAGATTTCCGATTTAATTTTCATACTCGGAATACTTGCGGGCGAAGGCGGCGGTATGGTTTCTGCGTGTCTTTCCCTCACCGGACAATTCCATAGAATTGTTCAATGGCAAAACAAATTTAGTAGAAAATTATGACTCAAATACTGGACGGGAAAAAACTTGCGGAGAAAATACTGAAGGAAGTTAAAAACGAGGTCGTAGAGACGGAAAAACCTTTGCGTCTGGCTATTGTGATTGTGGGGGAGGATCCGGTGGTGCGAAAATTCGTGGAGCAGAAAAAAAAGAAAGCCGGTGAAGCAGGAATAAATATCCGTATCTATCATTTCCCCGGCGCCATTACCACCAACGAGCTTCGTAAGCATCTTGCCGAAATCGTGCATGAGGAAAACAATCACGGGGTAATAATTCAACTGCCTTTGCCCGGCCACATAAACAGCCAGTATATTTTAAACGCCGTGACTCCGGAAAAAGACGTGGATATGCTCTCGGCAAAATCCATTGGCAATTTCGTGGTTGGCAAAAGTGCGATTATGTCTCCGGTGGTCGGGGCGATAAAGGCCTTTTTTGAAGAATATAAAATTAAATACCGCGCCAAGCATATCGCGGTAGTGGGGGCTGGAAATTTGGTGGGCAGGCCGGTGGCGCTTTGGCTGCTTTCCGAACACGCGACTTTTACCGTGATCACCAAAGACACGCCGGATCCGACCCCTCTTTTGCGCTCGGCTGATATAATCGTCTCGGGCATTGGCTTTCCCAAGTTTATAACCGAGGAGATGGTCGGGGAGGGAACAGTGGTGATGGACGCGGGCACTTCCGAATCCGAAGGAAGAATGGTCGGAGACGTGGATTTTGAAAATGTATCTTCCAAGGCCTCTTTTATCACGCCGGTTCCGGGGGGAGTCGGGCCGGTGACTATCGCCCTGCTTTTTAAAAATTTGGTTACTCTTTATAAAGAGAAACAAAAGAAATGATTTTTGATGTTGCTATTTTGCGGTGGCTAAATTCATGGGTGGGGATCAACGAAGAGCTGGACGTTTTGATTATTTTCTCCGCGATTTTTCTTTTGTACTGGATGATAGCCGCGGTTCTTGCCTTTCCGGTTGCGTCTCTCTTTCCAAAATACCGTCATAACTTGGGCCGGCATAAGGAACTTTTTTTAACGGCTTTTGCATCGGCTTTTGCGGCGCGGGTTGTTATCACCGAATTTATCCGTTTTCTTTACAACCGGCCACGCCCTTTTGAAATATTTAGTGAAGTTACTAAGCTCATAGACACAGGGTTTATCCCACTGGTGAATCATACGGCTGGCGGAGCGTTTCCTTCCGGGCATGCCGCACTTGCTTTTGCCGTGGCTGCCGCAATTTCTTTTTACTATCCAAAAACAAGCATAGTATTCTGGTCTGCCGCTATTCTGA
>CAYIFD010000016.1:0-1935 GCA_964362595.1 uncultured Candidatus Saccharibacteria bacterium | reverse complement strand
TTTTTATTATTCCTTAAAAGAATTTTTAAGAAAAGAGATAATCCTTTTAAGTTCGCGCTGGCTGCGTAAATGCGCTCTTTTAGCAAAATATTCCAAGATTTTAATGGCATCAACGGCTTCCTCTTTTGATTCATCGCGGCGCAGGCGATGGTATATTTTTTTGGCGGCTTCATAGGCGAGAAGCGTTAAGATGGCAAAAAGCACGGCGCTAATTATATCCAAAGTCGTATCTACGGAATTTAGTTGAGCCCTTGTAATCCAAGCGGGATAATTTTTTTGCACATAAAGATCTCGGATAAGTTCGGCCGCCTCCCACATTACGGCACCGATTGCAACCTCCCCGATAATGTCTCGCATATGATGCCCTTCGCCAAGAGCCCTTAACAGTGGGGGATAGATGACCGAATAGCTTTGGTGAAGGATAAGAAGTGAAACAGCGAGGAACGCGCCAAATAGCGCGTGGCCGGCCGTGTCAAACCACCAGCCCGGTTCAAACATTTCGTATTGTAATCCCCCCACCCAAAATCCCCAGATGGCCGCAAACAAGCTCCAGAAAATGATTAAGATAAAAATCACCGTTGAGCGAAATAAAGTCAGCGGCGGGTTGGCATATTTTCTATGGAGTGAGTGTAGAAACAGCGCCCCTCCTATGTAAAAGAACGTTTGACCAATAGCGTTTATTACCCACCACGCGCTGGAAGAGGGCGTTAGGATTTCCCACGTCCAATAGGCCCAGAAGGAACTCGCAACAGCCCAAGCGAGAACCAGAATAAAAAGAAACGGCGCTTTTGTTTTTTTATTCATAGCGCAGCGCTTCCAAGGGACTTTTTTTGGCCGCCTGCAGGGCGGGATACATCCCAAAAATAAGTCCGATAGCGCAGGATATAAATACTCCGGCAAGAATAGGGAGGGGAGATATTATAAATTGCCATCCTTCTCCCACGATTCTATTTAAAATTAACGAGGACGCGTAGGAAAAGAAAAGGCCCAGGGCTATGCCGATTATTCCGCCGGCCGCCGTTAGCATCACGGCTTCAAGCAAAAACTGGATTAAGACATCGCGGCGTTTTGCGCCCAGGGCCTTGCGCAGGCCGATTTCTTTAGTTCTTTCGGTTACCGAAACCAGCATTATATTCATCACCCCGATGCCGCCCACCACTAGAGATATGGTGGCTACAGCCACCAGAAGTGCGGCAAAAATATTAGCTATGGCCCCCACTCTTTCGATGGCGTTGGCTTGAGTGTCAATAAAAAAGTCGTCTCGGGAAGGATCGGTAATGCCGTGAAGTTCCCGCAGGGTCGCCTTGATATTTTCCCCCGCCTCCTCCACCTCGTCTTCAGCAGCCACGCGGCCGATGCTCCGGTGATAATAGTCAATTCCCACAAGATAGCGCTGCATCGTCGTATGGGGGATGGCCAAAAATTCGTTCACATTAAATATGCCTATGTTGCCGGTGGGCGGAATAATCCCTACTACGCGGAAGGATTGTCCGCGAATGCGGATTTTTTCCCCTATAGGATCAGATGGCCCAAAAAGTTCGTCCTTTATTTCTGACCCCAGCACCACCACCGTTGCCGCATCTTCCACTTCCTGCTCGGTGAAGGGCCGGCCGATGGAAGGGAAAATTTCAAATATGGGAATAATTTGTTCCGAGGATCCTATAAGGGTGCCCCGTACCGTTTCTCCTTCAAAAGACGCCGATTCTATTTGAAATATTACCGGAGTTACTTCCGTAAACTGGGGAACATTGGAGCGTTTTGTAAGCGCCGCCACATCTCTGTTTTTCAGGGTGTTGGTAAAGAATTCAAAAAGATCAGAAGGACCTTTGGGTTCGCGTCCTGCTCCCACCAAAATAGTGCGCGAACCAAGGCCGCTGAATTGACTGACGACCAATTGTTGAGCGGCCTGCCCCACCGAAGTTACGATTATAATGG
>CAYIFD010000015.1:0-9470 GCA_964362595.1 uncultured Candidatus Saccharibacteria bacterium | reverse complement strand
ACCTAATAAGCTGTTCTACTTCAGTGATAATTTCAGGACTACCTACGCCGACTTTTAATTTTTTTTGCACTCCGTCCAGATCCACCGCGCCTTCCAAAACTGCCTCTTCAATGTCTTTATCGGTGATATTAAGTTTAGAGTCAACGACACGCGCCCCTTCTATTATAATACGGCCGTGCTGTTCTGTCTTTCGGAAATACTCGTTAGCGGCTTTGCGAAAGGCCTTGTCGGCCAAAACCGAGCAATGAATCTTGCGATTCGGCAGTCCTCCTAGCCGTTCCATAATGTGCTGCGGCTTGATTTTCAACGCATCATTGAGAGGCAGGCCTCCATTTTCTGTTACCATAACGCTAAACATGGAGGTCGCGGCAATTGCACTTCCACAGCCAAAAGTACGCCATTTCATTTCTTTCACTTTCTCGCCTACCGGTTCAATCTTCAGCCACATCTTCATCATATCGCCGCAGTTATGAACTAGAAAGGCATCAGTGGCGTATGTATGAGAATCTGCAACTTCAAAGTTAAACAACCTCCCTCCAGTAAAACCCACTTTCTGCACTTTTTTAATGGGCAGACATGCGTAATTATCTTCAAACCAGATTCTTGTTTCATGCCGCTTAGTAGGATCCCTCCTGAAGGTTATATCCAAAATATCGGCAAGACGCTCAAGCGACCCCATATCCCCTATGTGGACTCTGTAAACGGCCTGATGATTTACGCCTCTGATTTTTTTAGCGTTCTCGCGAAATGTAGAAGGAATAATGCGCTGCCGTAAAAGAAGAAATACAATCTGGTGAAATAGAATCTGCGATACCGTAGTATAGCCTGCGCGCGGCTGCTTACGCCAGATCGTAAAATGCCCGTCGCCGAGCCATAGACCCTTTAACAGTCCCCTCTGAAGATTTGGCTCCAAGAAAAGCACAAACTCTGGAACTTTTTTATTCTCGGCTTGAGTGCCAAAAAGATTCCGGAAGTTATTGGCCAGATGGACATTGTATACTGCGACATCAAACCTATGCTCCTTCTTCCTTTCTCTCGCATGCACGGTCAAACCAAAGATATTTTTTATAAGATAATTGACGCGCTCGACCAGATGACGCTCTCTGTTGCTGAAAGTAAAAATAACCTCGGTTTTCTTTGTGCTTCCTTCGGAGATAAAATATCCGAAGAGCTCCAACAATTCTGGCGTAATAGCAACTTTCTCCAGAATAGGCTTGCTTCTAAAATCCCACTGCGCTTTTTCTAGAAAAAATGTGGCGTATTTGGCCCGTCTAACTTCTGCTGACAAGGGGTAAAGAGCAATATCTCCACGCTTAAGATCACCTGCATGAACCCACGTAGAGGCTACTCTTCTTTTGTAAGGATTATGTCGAAAAGTTGAGCTACTGGGGATTTGTTTCGCGTAAATAAGGTGATCGGGCGTTGCAATAATATCGCCTAAATAATTTCTTATCCTTATAAGTTCCGTCGCCTGATAATCTACCTTTAATACCCTCTCCACCAGATGATATTTTGAATCATGCCCCAACACTTTTTCTCCAACATCAACACGATCTATCTCCACAGTTGATGGATTGGTCACGATTTTAGTTGATGGCGAAAGACACGCCGGGCTTCCCACCATGCCCACGGCCTGATACTGCGATTCGTCCGGATCTTCCAGCATCAAATTGCGCGGGTTAAAAAAATGTTCCTTGACGATGTCCGAATAGTACCATTTTTCACCAGTAAATTGGTTTACGACATCCGCGCTTGTGTCAATTTTCGGCGGTGAGGCCGCTGTTTGCTTTTTTTCGTCAGACATGGTTATTAAAGTTAGACCCCTGGGAGGAAAAAGATGTTTCGTTACCTCGTCTATGCGCTTGCAGATAGACCAGTTAGTGAGGAATTGTCGCCCCGCCGCAGCACCTTGACCCACCTGCAGATGAGTAAAAGGGTGAGGAAAGCGTCTGCAAAGTTGAAAGCAGGACTGGCAGGACTGAAAAAAACGGTTCACATTACGATACGCAATTTGGACAAAGTCACGGCATCAATCGAAACTGAACACGATATTTCTGAACAGCTTGCCGTATGCGATCTTCTCTTTATTGCCTATCCACCCTCCCGCATGCTCCCCGCGGGTCAGATGGAGTATCTCTATTTCGCGCGAGGTACTAGCCGCGGCACGCAGGAACAAATTGTTGCCATTCTTGCCGAGCGCCTTGGCGCCGAGCCCGGACCAGAAAATTTTACCTTTCGCATTCAGGCGGCGGAGGATCCCGAGTCCCAATGGATTGCTGACCCGCATGAACGTCGGAGAGCGCTCCAAGACGGATGGTTCCGACAGCTCCAAACAATCGAGGCAGTACTTTTTGAAGCAGGACTCACTGCTGAAATAGGAATCATCCGAACATCAAACAACATTTGCTGATCCCCTTTGTGGGATCTTTTCATTTTTACTTGTATTTACTTGTAATTTTTTCCCCCTACTTTCACTTTCGCTCCTTGTCCGGCAAATGCTTCGGGATGAGAAATCTTTTTTTGTCCTACCTCCATTCTGACCGGAGAAATTCGGCGAAGTTTCTCTACAACGTGGGGGAAAACTTCCATGACATAATCCAAATCTTCTTTGGTGGTTCTTTTCCCTAAGGTGAACCGCAAAGAGCCATGCGCGTACTCATACGGCTGGCCGATCGCTAAAATAACATGCGAGGGATCAAGGGTGGTGGAAGTGCAAGCCGAGCCGGTGGAAATATAAATTCCCTTGGCGTCTAGATACAAAATGACCGCCTCTCCTTCAATGTCTAACACGGAAACATTTACATTATTGGGAAGACGCTTCGCTGGATGACCGTTGAGAACCGTTTTGGGAATTTCGGAAATAAGTCGCTTAATCAAATAGTCGCGAAGTTCTACCAGTCGGCTATTTTCTTCCTCACGCTCCGCCTGCGCCAGCTCCAAGGCCTTGGCAAAGCCAATGATTCCCGGCACATTCTCGGTGCCGGAGCGAAGATTGTTTTCCTGCCCTCCTCCGTAGATAAGCGGCTTTAAGCGTACTCCTCGGCGCGCGTACAGCGCTCCGACCCCTTTCGGTCCGTAAATTTTTGAGCCGTTAAGGGCCAGAAGGTCAATTCCGAGTTTTTCCACCTCCATATTCAAGGATCCGGCCGCCTGACAGGCGTCGGTCATAAAGAGGGGTAGCGGGTTTAGGGCAGATGGTTTAGTGGGGTCGGCGGTTTTGGTTGTTTTAAAATTTTTAATAACTTTGGCGATTTCCTTAATGGGTTCAATCGTGCCGATCTCATTGTTGGCGTACATTATCGCAACCAAAATTGTGTCAGAACGAAGGGCTTTACGCACATCTTCGGGATCAACAAGACCGTATTCATCTACCTCAAGATACGACACTTCAAACCCTTCTTTGGCGAGCGCTTCCATTGAGTGCAGAACCGCGTGATGCTCAATTTTAGTAGTAATCAAGTGACCGAGCGAGGATGAACTTGTCGCTGAACTCAAGGGGGAGTCCATTTCTGATGGGGGGGTTACAAGGCCACCCCCTTGCGTGAGCGGCGAGTTCTGCCAAGCGAGATTTTTGTACATCCGGGCAACTCCGAAAATTGCCAGGTTTATCGCCTCTGTCCCTCCTCCGGTAAAAGTGATTTCCTCCGGCCGGCAGCGCAAAATCCGGCCGACTGTTTCTCGCGCGCCATCCAAGGCCTCCTTGGCCCTGCGGCCCGATCGGTACAAAGAAGAAGGGTTGCCGTATTCCATTTCCCAGTACGGCTCCATTGCCTCCTTTACGCGGGAATCTAAATATGTAGTTGCTGCGTGGTCAAGATATACTTCTTTCATGATGATTCACCCCGTTAGAGAAAAACTATTGAGTCCGAGTGGCATCGCCCGGACTATTAGTCACAATAATCTTTTAGTTTTATCCAACTTTTTAGTTTTTCTCTAACGGGGTTCACTTTTTTAATTTCTTTTTAACTCCCGCAAAAGAGGGCAGAAAGAATATACCGGTGCGTAAAAACGGATCAGCGTCTCAATCGAAACGGAGGCGGGATCTTTGGCAAGCCGGTATCCCCCTCCGGCACCCTTGCGCGACTCCAGCCACCCGGCCCGTTTCAGTTCCTGAGCCACCTTTTCCAAATACGCCCCGGGAAGCTTGCTTTCCTTTGCCACTGATCTTACATCCACAAAACCGCCTTTCTTTTGCTTCAAATACTCAAGAAGAATCAAGGCATAATCAAAGCGCTTCCTGCCCATGTTGTCGAAATTTTTGAGCCCCATGGTGGAGCAATGAAAATTTCGCTACAACATGGAGCACCCCCATCTTTTCGCGCGCTTGCGCGCAAAAGGTGGGGGGTAAAGGTTTGGCAGCTGCAATTTCTTCGCGACTCTCTCGAAATTGCAGGCCAAGCCCTTTATTTCGGATAAATCTAGTCCGAATTAATCCCATTATAAAAGGCCTGCATAATCAGTGTCAAGGCCTTAAGACCGCGGAAAACTTAAGTTCTATACTCTCGGTATACCTTTCCCGCTTTCTCGATTCCGGGTTTTAGAACAACCTCCCCCTCCTCCCAACTGGCCGGGCAGACAAAGCCGGGATGCGCGGCAACATACCGAAGGGCCTCGAGCTTGCGCAAGATCTCGGTAGCATTGCGGCCGATCGTATCCGCCACAATTTCTACGGATCGCAGTATTCCCTCGGGGTCAATTATGAATGCCGCTCTTTGGGCAAATCCCGTATCCTCATTGTAAATCCCAAGCTCCCGCGAGAACTTCCCGTTGTGATCCGCGGCCATTGGATACTTCAAGCCCTTGAGCAGTTCTTCGGCTTCAATCCAGGCCTTATGGGTATAAACAGTATCGGTGCTCACCGCGACTACCTCGGTCTTCAGCTTCTTAAACTCCTCATAATGTTTCTTTAAATCAAAAAGCTCGGTCGGGCAGACAAAGGTAAAATCAGCCGGATAAAAGAAAAGAATAAGCCACCGGCCCCTAAAGTCGTCATTTTTAATCCGCTCTACCGCCTCTTTTTCGGGGTTATACGTCTCCAGCCAAAACGGAGGAAATTTTTGGTCAATAGCAAACATTGTTTTTTAAAGTATTCTTTTGCATTTCCGAACGAGCGCGGACATCAAGAAGTTTAATACCCTTTATTATACCAAAGGTATGGAGATTAAATCAACCCCGCACCTTTCCCACCCATTAATTTACCAAATAGCCGGCGCAGCCGTTCCCGATCTTCTTTGCTTCGCAAAAAGTGCGCAAGCGGAGGAATAAAAGAAATCAAGATAATCAAGAAGATAATGGGCAGAAGATACTTATCAATGTCGGGGATAAGGCGGCCAAGCCAATAGCCGAGCGCGGTAAGACCGACGGCCCAAAACGTTCCTCCCACTACATTATAGAAAAGAAAAACCGGATAGCGCATTTCGCCAACTCCCGCTAAAATTGGCGCGAAAGTCCGGATAACCGGAATAAACCTGGCAAGAATTATAGCCGTCCCTCCGTAGCGCTCATAAAAGGCCTTGGCGCGGAGCAGGTGCGCTTTATTAAAAAGTAAAGAATCATCGCGCTTGAAAATTTTCGGCCCCACTTTCTTGCCAAAAGAATATCCGACCGAATCGCCCAGCACCGCTCCGGCAAAAGTGACCGCCATGAGAGCGGCTATATTTAAATATCCTTGGGAGGCCAGAAATCCGGCCGTAAAGAGCAAAGAGTCGCCGGGAAGGAAAAAACCGATTAGAAGTCCGGACTCGGCAAAAACAATTAAAAAAAGACCGGCCAGTCCTGTGGAGGTAATTAAAAGCTCCAATTGCGATCCAAAAAGAAAATCCATGACCTGCTTAAAAAATGCCTAGTTTATCTAGGCCTTTTTACAATGCGCTTAATTAAATGAAGCACAATTCCGTCTTTGATTCCCTTACGGTGCTTGAAGGCCTCATAGACAAGTATACTGCCGACAAAAATCGTTCCGCTGATTCTTGCCAAGCGCTTAAGCGAGATGGGTGTATGTTTTTTCTTCTCCGGATCAAAGACCTCTATCCGATCAAACACACCCGCCAGCCCCAACTTAATCAGGACTTCCCGTACGGTTCCGCTCTGGGTGCGGCTGTTGAGTAAGTCATTCTTGTCTCCGCAATCTGCGCATTCATAAGCCAGAAAGCTATCATGCCTGCACTCAAGCTCTGCCCGATAGCGAGCCGCCACGGGCCTCAAAATTTTTCTTACCTGCTCATTCTGTTCGGTGCTCATCTCTACTCCCCCTCTCTAAAAAACGGCGTCTGCCTTTGAGTATACCCGATAATGCGCGGCATGTTAACTTTCGAGCTACCACCGCGAGTTTTAAAATGCCGTAAAAACCGACAACGGCGCTCTCTAACCAATATAAAAAAACAATATTTATCTTTGTATTGTATTCATGTCCATATATTAACACAAACGGCCAATAAACCGCAAAACCATCAGGCAATTTTCTCCATAATTTATTTTACCATTGAACAATTCTATGGAATTGTTCAATGGACTATTTCAGGATCAAAGCAATTACTCTTTGAAAATCTTTGGGCGGGTTTTGATTGCGCGAATAAAACACGTGTCCCGCAGTACCATGCGCCTCCAGAACATCCAAATTTCTTAACAGCGCCAGGTGATTCGAAGTGGCCTTGAAGGAAATATTAAGATCGTCCGCAATTTCAGTAACATTCATCTTTCGGCCGTCGGACAAAAGCCTAATTATTTTGAGGCGGTTAATGTTGGCCAAAACTCTAAAAACGACCGTCCACCTTTTTGCGTTCATATTCTTGGTTTTTTATACTTGTTATACCTCCGTGCTTATCATATCATATCTCACCGGACAATTCTATAGAATTGTCCGGTGAGGGAAAAGGGAAAGATGCGCAGAAACCATACCGCCGCTTCGCCCACTGCGACTCACTAAATGGCTGCGGGACTTGGATTTTCACCCCCACACTCATAAATTCTCGGGAACAGGGAGTCGAACCCCAATTTCGAGGTTCAGAGCCTCGCGTCCTACCATTAGACGATTCCCGAATGTTGAGTGTGGGGGCGTGCCAAGATAACATGCTTCAGAGGCATGTGGCCTACCGTTAGCCGATCCCGCAATTAAAAACGCCGAATAGGCGTTTTTAATATAGCAAAAAAAATGTAAATTTTCAAGAAGGGACGCCCCTCTACGATGCTCGGGGACTAAATTTCCAAATACCGGCGGATGGCGATGAAACTGGAAATCGTGCCGAGGGCCACGCCGGTAAGAAACATAATCGCGAAGAACTCGGCAAAATTGGAGATAAAATACTGAAACAAATTAAAGTCCTGCACAAGCAAGGTTAGCTTAGGCGTAGCGAGCCAAGTCAGGGGGAAGAAAATAAGGATGGTAGCGGCGGCGGCAATGACCCCATAGATTATTCCTCCGATAAGGAACGGCCCCCGGATAAACCACTGTGTAGCCCCCACCAAACGCATGATTCCTATCTCCTCCCGCAGGGTGTAAATGGCCAGCCGTACGGTATTGAAAGCGACCAAAACCGCCACAAATGCCAGAAATAAAGCCAGCAAAGCTCCTGACCCGCGCACCGTGCTCATGATGGAGGAGAGACGATCAATCACCGCCTGATTTTCAAAATAATTCACTTTGTCAACAATGGGATAATTTTTCTGCAGGAGGAAGTCGCTGATAGCCGCGTAGTTAGAAGGATCGCGCGCCCGGATATTTAAGCTTGCCGCCAAGGGGTTATCTCCCAGCTCCTCCAGGGCATCCGCGATAAGGGCGTTGGCTTTGTGCTTTTCGCGAAAAAGCGCTAAGGCCTCGTCTTTGGAGACATAAGCGACCTCGGACACGTCGGCAAGTTGCTCAACTTCGCGCTTCACCTGCAAGACGTTCTCCTCCGGCGCGTCCCCGGTAAAATAGACGCTAATATCAATTTTTGATTCAAAATTATTGAGGACGGTATTGGCAAACGCCCCCAAAAACACCAAATTTCCCAAAACAAAAAGCACCAGCGCCATAACCAGAATCGTCGCGGTGGAGAGCCAGCCGTTTCTCCGAAAAGAAAGATAACCGATTTTTATGACGCGCCTAAAAGTTACTTTTTTGGACATGCTACACTAAATATTTTCCTTTTTCTTGATCACTGATTATTTCCCCTTTTTCCAAAACAATCACTCGTTTGTCAATGGTGTTTATAATTTCTTTGTCGTGGGTGGCGAGAATAACGGTAGTGCCGAGATCATTGATCTTCTGCAAAAGTTTGATAATCCCCCAGGTATTTATGGGGTCCAAATTGGCCGCGGGCTCGTCAGCCAAGATCACATCCGGACGGTTTACCAGAGCTCTGGCTATGGCCACCCGCTGTTTCTCCCCGCCGGAAAGCTGATTGGGAAAATTTTGCGTCTTATCCTTGAGTCCCACCAATTCCAGCACCTGCGGCACATCTTCCTCAATCTCCGCATCATACCGGTCGGCCGCCTCCATGGCAAAAGCCACATTCTCATAGGCAGTCATGGAGGGAAGGAGTTTATAGTCCTGAAACACGGTGCCTATTCTCCTGCGCACATGATGAAGGGTCTTGCGGTTTATGGCCGTAACTTCTATCCCGTCTAGAAATATTCTGCCCTCGCTTGGTTCCTCTTCTCTGATAAAAAGTTTAAGGAGAGTTGTCTTTCCCGCGCCAGAGGAGCCGACCAAGGTGACAAATTCTTTTGGCCGGACCCGAAAGGTCACGTTTTTCAACGCGACCGTGTTGTGATTATAGAATTTGGAGACGTCATCAAAAAAAATCATGAAATCAACGAATAACGAATACTATACGAGTCAACGAATTCGTTAATTCGCAACGAGATTCGTTATTAGATGATTTTAAGTTCGGCTTCAATGAATTCATCCAGATATCCATCAAGCACTTTATCAATATTACTTGTCTCAACATTTGTCCGGTGATCCTTGACCATCTGGTAGGGATGCTTTACATAGGAGCGGATTTGGCTTCCCCATTCTATCGCTACCTTTTCTTGCCGGACGCCTTTGCGTTCTCGCTCTTGTTTTTCCAGAAAAAGTAAGTAAAGACGCGAGCGCAGAAGCTCTGTGGCGATTTCCCGGTTTCTTTCTTGGGAACGTTCGGCCTGGGAAGCCGCGTGGATTCCTGTAGGAAGGTGAGTGATTCGTACCGCCGTTTCCCGCTTGTTTACATTTTGTCCCCCCGGGCCAGAGGAGCGGAAAAAATCAATTTTTATATCCTCGGGTTTTATCTCCACCTCTTCCGGCGCCACAAACTCGGGCATCACATCCACTAAAGCAAATGAGGTATGCCGCAGGGATTGCGCCGAAAAAGGCGAGATCCGCACCAGCCGATGCACCCCGGATTCATTTTTCAAATACCCATAGCCGTATGGGGCGGCAATCAGAATAGTCGCATTTTTTATGCCCCATCCTCCCGGGCCGTTATATTCTCCCCAATGCTCGTGGA
>CAYIFD010000014.1:0-9533 GCA_964362595.1 uncultured Candidatus Saccharibacteria bacterium | reverse complement strand
CCCGGCGCAAAGCGGTCTTAAGCTCCTCCAAAGAAATTTCTTTTCCTTCCAGATACCTTTGGGTCAACGTTTCGTCCGATTCAGCTATTCTCTCCACCATTTTTTGCCGCCATTCCTCGGCCGCGGCTTTGATACTTTCCGGAATTTCCGAGGATTCCACTTTTTCTCCATGCGCTCCGTTAAAACGAACTGCCCTCATGCGCATAAGATCAATAACTCCTTCATGCTCATGTTCCTGACCCATGGGAATTATAATCGGCACGGCATTGGGAGTCAGTCGTTCATAAATGGAGTTTAGCGAGCGCTCAAAAGAGGCGCCCATCCGATCCAGTTTGTTGATAAAGCAGATGCGGGGAACTTTAAATTTGTCAGCTTGCCGCCATACCGTCTCGGATTGGGGCTCAACTCCCGCTACTCCGTCAAACACCACCACCGCTCCATCCAAAACCCTCAAGCTTCGCTGCACTTCCACGGTAAAATCAATGTGCCCGGGGGTATCAATTATATTTATACGATACTCATTTTCTTTGTCGCTAGTCGTCGGTCGTTGGTCGTTGGTCAAATACGTCGGCGTCCAAAAAGCGGTGGTGGCCGCAGCCGTGATAGTAATCCCCCGCTCCCGTTCCTGCTCCATCCAGTCCATCACCGCCAAACCCTCGTGCACTTCGCCGATTTTATGCGAGACCCCGGTATAAAACAAAATACGCTCGGATACGGTGGTTTTTCCGGCGTCTATGTGAGCGATAATACCTATATCTCTGGTGCGTTCTATGGGATATTCCCTCATAAAATCAAAATTCAAAACTCAAAAATCAAAATGTAATGCAAAATGCAAAATGCAAAATGCAAAATTATTTTTATCTCCTTGCCAGGATTTTGGAATATTCATACTCCGGGTAAAGTCTAATTTTTTTATTTATAACATACTCATTTGGAATCCACTCGGCATCGAATTCATAACCGTCTTCAATGATATGTACTATATCCTTTTTATATAATTTGGGGTCGGATAAAGTTCCCTTGAAAAGAAAAACAATTTCATGCCCCTCCTCCCCCTCATAAGTAAATAAATTTTCTATCACATCAACTAATTCTAAGTTCTCAACTCCACAACCTAATTCTTCTTTTATTTCTCTCATTATCCCGTCCTTTACAGTTTCGTTAAAACGCAGGCTACCGCCTAAGACACGATAGAAATTCTCGTTCTTTACGCTATCACGACCCTTGCCAACCAAGACACGCTGGCCATCTGTAATCAGACACATCGTTTTTACTCTTATTTTTTCTGCTTTATCTGCCATGACGCTTACATTATTTCTTCCCTTTTAACGTTAGAACACTGGAGCCGAGGATTTTGGAGAGTTCGTCGGCCTCTTGATAAAGTTTTGCGGTTTCTGCTCCGTGTTCTGGGGCGCTCTCTTGGACAACCATCAGCCAGTATTTTGTCTCGTTGGCCGATTTCAGCGCAATTTCAAAGAAACGAATATAATCGCGTTTTGAGCTTGAGGATTTGGCTTCTACTACATTCGCGCCGATAGAAGTCGCGCTTCTAACTAATTGGTCAGAAACCGGCCATAATACTCGATTCGATTTTAGTTTTTCAGTAAAGCTGATGACTTCAATGGAAAATTTTATGAGCCGTTTGATAAAATTTTCTTTGAATTTTTCTTTTTCATTTTGCATTTTGAGATTTGATATTTGACTTTGAGCGAGCGGCGCGAGCGAACCTACCATGAAAAATGCGCGAAGGCCTTATTCGCCTCTGCCATTCTATGAGTGTCTAACTTCTTTTTGACCGCCGACCCTTCATTTTTAGCGGCCGCGATCAATTCCTCCGCCAGTTTCTGGTGCATGGGTTTTCCTTTTTTGGAACGAGCCGCGTTCAGAATCCAGCGGTAAGCCAAAGCCATCCGCCGCTCCCCGCGAACCTCGCGGGGAACCTGATAGGTGGCGCCCCCGATGCGGCGCGATTTCACTTCCACGGTAGGTCCGACATTCCTAATCGCGGTCTCAAAAACATTTAACGGATCCTGTTTGTGCTTCTCGGAAATAATATCAAAGGTTTTATACATGATCTTTTGGGCGGTTGATTTCTTGCCTTTGCGCATCACATAGTTGATAAATTTAGCAACCAGAGCGTTGCTGTATTTGGAATCAGGAGCTATTTCGCGATGTACGTTTCTTTTCCTTCTCACTTTTTTATTTTGGTCTTTTGGCGCCGTATTTACTTCGCTGTTGCCGACGGCCCTCAACTCCCGTGGTGTCCAGAATGCCTCGTACTATGTGATAGCGGACACCCGGCAAGTCCCTTACTCTTCCTCCTCGGATCATGACCACCGAGTGCTCCTGCAACGTGTGTCCCTCTCCGGGAATATAGGCGGTAACTTCCATGCCGTTGGTAAGGCGCACCCTTGCCACTTTGCGCAAAGCGGAGTTCGGTTTTTTGGGAGTTACGGTGGTAACTTTCACGCACACGCCCCGCTTAAAAGGCGAGGCATATTCAACCGGACGGTTTTTGAGCACATTAAAGCCGCTTCCGAGCGCGGGCGCTTTGGTTTTGTATCGTTTAAGATCCCTCCCTTTTTTGACTAGTTGATGAATGGTAGGCATATTCCTTCACTTTGTTCAGTCAAAATCAAAAGTTAAAATGTAAAAGTCAAAATTAACCGAACAAAAAGGTACAACGAGAAGGATAGCAGATAATTGCTAATTGGTCAATAAATTACAGGAGCGGCAGACCTCCGGTGATCAGACGAAAGAGGAAGAACACCACGGGGATCAGCCACCGGAAAAAGAAAAAGATAAAGAGAAGGAGAAGGAAAAAACCATATTGTTCCAGAAACATCTGCAGCCCTCTCCATTCGTAAGGCATAACGGCAAAAAGAACTTTGGATCCGTCAAGCGGCGGAATGGGAATAAGATTGAATACGGCAAGCAGTAAGTTTAGAAAAACAATAATACTGACGATAGTTGCGAAATTAATGAGGAAAGATCCTCCCAGGCCGTTGGCAAGATCGGGAAGAAAGCGCAAGGTGAGACCAAAAATCAAAGCCAAAGAAATATTGGCGGCAGGCCCCGCCGCTCCCACCAGGGCCGGCCCCCACTTTTGATTTTTGAGATTATAGGGGTTGTAAGGAACCGGTTTGGCCCATCCGAACACGAACCCTCCTATAAGAAGCGAGAGCGCCGGAAGGAGAAGAGAACCAAAAGGATCAAGGTGCGGTATGGGATTTAAGGTCAGACGGCCGGCCTGCTTCGCGGTGCGATCACCCAAAGCCAAAGCCGCGTATCCGTGGGATACTTCATGAATTACTACAGAGAAAAGCAGGATTGCGATCTGAAAGACCAATTGGATTGCATTTTCCATAAATTTATGTTAAATTCTATACTATTATGCGAGTATGCGCAATTTGTGAAAAAGGATCGGCGACCGGCGGCAAACGTTCTTTCCTTCGCAGCCATTATAACCCGACTAAAACCGTTAGGCGATACCCCAATCTGCAATGGGCTAAATTGGCAACCGGGAAAAGAGCGAAAGTATGTGTCCGATGCTTGAAAAAACTGCATAAATAGTATTATGAAAATTGTTCCACTCTCCTACAAAGAAGCGGCGAGGGGGAAAAATATTTTTCTGCCGCTCTTCCAAAAAGAACCCCTTGAAAAAGAGGAACTTTTTTCATACCTGCCCGCCCTCAACAAAAACGCGGTGAAAGAACTATATAAGAAAGAGTTCAAGGGAGAAGAGGGGGAAACAAAATCGGTTTGGTTTCCGCAGGGGGCAATAAGTCGAGTCCGTCTCTTCGGCTGGGGAGAAAAAAAGAGGTGGAATTACCGAAAGAACCCCTTGGTTGCTCGACGCTATGTGCAATATGCTAAGTCAGAACGCGTTACAGAGTTTGCAACTCCTTTCGGAAAAGCGCTCGGCATGGGGAAGAAAGAAGCGGCTTCTCTTTTTGCCGCTAATGCCGTGATGGCCGAATTTGACTTTAATAAATATAAAGAAAAACCGGAAAGCGGTTGGCCGGAAGTAAAAACAATTTATCTTGCGGCTCACATAAGCGACCTTACGGAACTAAAAGCGGGAATTGCCGAGGGAATTATCATTGGCGAAGAAGTAAATCACTGCCGCGAACTTGCCAACACTCCGGGCGGAGAGATGACGCCTGCTCGGCTCGCCGAAGCAGCAGCGAAGGCGGCTAAAACGAACGGTATACGAGCAAAAATTCTGGATGAGAAAGAAATGAAGCGCTTGGGCATGGGCGGAGTGCTCGGAGTGGCGAAGGGGTCCAGCGAGAAGCCGCAGTTTATAATTATGGAGTATTCGGCTGGGCGGCAAAAGCCGCTTGTTTTGGTGGGCAAGGGCGTTACCTTTGACACCGGCGGACTAAATGTAAAGCCCGACCAGTATATGCTGGATATGCATATGGATATGTCTGGGGGGGCGGCGGTAATTCACGGTATGGCGGCCATTGCACGACTAAAACTTCCGGTAAATGTAGTGGGAATTGTCCCGGCCGTGGAAAACATGCCCTCGGGAACCAGCTACCGCCCCGGAGATCTTTTGAAAACCATGTCGGGGAAAACCATTGAGGTTCTGAACACCGACGCGGAAGGACGAGTGATTTTGTCAGATGCCCTTTATTATGGCGCCACCAAATACAAGCCCGGGCTTATGGTGGACTTTGCCACGCTTACCGGAGCCGCGCATGTGGCCCTTGGGAATTATGTGTCCGCCGTCTTTTCCAATCGCGACAATCTTCTGGAAAAATTTGAAGAAATCGGTAAAAGATCCGGCGACTATGTATGGCGCCTGCCTCTTTGGGATGAGTATTTAACGGAAATTAAGGGGGTATTTGGAGATGTGGCCAATGCCAGCCGGGGAGAGCGCTTTGGAGGAGCTATACAAGGAGCCAAGTTTTTGGAACAATTCGTAAACGGCGCTGCTTGGGCGCATCTGGATATTTCTCCGCGAATGACATCGGTAGATACAGATTTGTTGACAAAAGGCGCTACGGGCGTAGGGGTGAGATACATTATTGAGTTAGCAAAATGCTACCCGGAAATCTTAAATTCAAAATCCTAAATTCTAAACAAATTCAAAACCTTGTATGCTTCCAGTATTGCTGACCCGCATTAAAACCAAAGACGGGGTAACACTTGACGGAATTTATATCCATCCGAAGCGCAGATCAAAAGTTGCTTTAATTTATCTTCACGGACTCACTTCTTGTTTCTACTCCGGCCAGACCCTTATCAAAGAACTTTCCGTAAAGTGCGCTAAAGCCGGAATTGGTTACTTCAAATTTAATACGCGGGGGCATGATGTGGTCGCGCGAGGCGGCAAGAAATGGATTGGCGCGGCATACGAACGATTTGAGGATTGCTTAAAAGATATTCAGGCTATGATCCGCTTCGCGCGACATCTTGGATATAAAAAGATAATACTCGCGGGCTCTTCCACCGGAGCAAATAAAGCGCTTTATTATCTCTACAAAACAAAAGACCGCCGGGTGAAAGGACTCATCCTCCTCGGGCCGGTGAGCGACATTGATTTCGATTTAAAAAAATTCGGGAAAAGGGAAATCGCCAGACGCCTCGCGTTGGCAGAAAAATTGAAGCGAAAAGATCCATACCGCCTGCTCCCGCAAAAGTTCGGGATCTGGAGCGCACAGCGACTGGTAAGCATCCTTTCTCCGGGCGCAGGTGAAGATGTGTTCCCCTACTACAACCAGAAGGCACAATGGAAGGAGTTACGAAGCGTGCGTGTGCCGGTCGCCGTCATATTTGGCTCGCGCGACGAGTACTTAACCGGTCCCGCCAAAAAACACATTGAAATTTTCCGCAAAAACGCCGTGAACGCCAAGTCGTTTTCCGGTATAATCATAAAAGGCGCGCGCCACAGCTTCACGAAAAAAGAAAAAGAGCTGGCGAAAGTTATAGTTGACTGGATTAACCCCGTTAGAGAAAAACGCAGGAAACTCTGAATAAAATAATCTACAGTTTAATGACTGCAGTTTTGCAAGAAAGACATCCGATGTTTTTCTCTAACGGGGTAAAGAAAATTTAAATAACCCTCCTCCGCGGCTCAACGGGCCTTGCCCGCCGAAGCCGCTTCGGAAGGGCGAAGGCGGGCCGTAGTATAATGGTAGTATACCAGGCTGGGGGTCTGGCAGCCGGGGTTCCCTGCCCGCCAGTCGCCTTATGCCGGGGCATAGTATAATGGCAGTACACAAGGCTGGGGGTCTTGTAGCGGGAGTTCGATTCTCCCTGCCCCGAAAGCGGCTCCAGGCATATGGCAGGCGGGGATTCCCCGCGGCCCGAAATGAAAAACTCTAAAAAATGCGATCATACCAGCGTCGGAATACTGGTTTGGAGAGACAACAAACTACTTTTAATAGAAAGAAAAAGAGGGGCAATCGGCTTCGCGCCTCCGGCCGGACATGTGGACGGAGACAGTTCGTTTGAAGAAGCGGCTCGACGGGAGTTAAAAGAAGAAGTAGGATTGGAGGCGGAAGATTTGCGTCTGCTCACGGAGGGCAAAAAAGAAAATCAATGCAGAAGAGAAGATGGCGGCTGGCATTATTGGAAAGTTTACCAGACCGAAGCCAGGGGAGAAGTTGAAAGAAGCGAGGAAGAGACCAAGCAGGCAAGTTGGTTTGACAAAGAAGAGTTACGAAAACTTGCCGAAAGGACAAGTAAGTATCTTGCCCAAAAAATACCAGAGGACGAGTGGATGCGATTGCCCGGTATTGAACCGGTGTGGTATGAATGGTTTAAGGAACTAAAAATAATCTAAAGGAATGAAGATTACCATCTGCGGAAGCATTGCTTTTATTGATGAAATGCTGGAGACCAAAAAAAAGTTGGAAGAATTGGGGCATGAAGTTATGATGCCGCCAACCGAAGTAAATGCCGAAAATGGCAGACCTATCCCCGCGAAAAAATACTACGCGATCCGAAAGATCTCTGATGAATCTGCCAACTGGGTTTGGGAAAGAAAGGCAGAGGCCATCAGAACTCATTTTGATAAAGTTGTGTGGGCCGATGCCGTGCTTATTTTAAATTATGACAAGAATAATGTCCCCCACTACATTGGCGCCAACACTCTTTTGGAAATGGGGCTTGCTTTCCATCACGGCAAAAAGATTTATCTTCTGAATCCCATTCCGGGAATCTCCTACAAAGAAGAAATTCTTGGCATGCGGCCAAGTATCGTCAATGGCAATCTGTCTTTGCTAAATTGCTAAATTAAAAACCTGACAATCTAAGCTAAGTTTGTCAGGTTTTTTCATTGAACAATTCTATGGAATTGTTCAATGAGGTAGTTTCAAACGCTTCAATCTATGTGTGAAGTGTTTATTCTCTCTCAAACGCCGGCTCTTGGTTGGATTTAGCACTATTTCTTTTAAAAATTTATAGCCCCAAAACTTGCGTTGTCTGTTTGATTAGCGCTACTGCCACCGCCGCCGGAAGCAAGCTGTAGGAGAGAACCCCGTCATCGTCCCTGACGACCCAGGGTTCTGCAATCACTTTGACTTTGCCGGTTTTCTCGTCCACCTCGTATCCATAGGAAGAAGTAATTTCGTAGTCGTCCACATAATCTTTGGTCTGATCCACGGGAACTGAATTTCTCAAAAATATTTTGGGTACTCCTTGCAGATCAATGAGTTTGCGCGCGACTTGCGCTTCCATTTCCAGCCGCTCCCGGATGACTTCAATACCAAGCGAGTCCCCTTCTTTAGAAACCATCCGCGCTTTTCCGAATCCGCTACAGTTTGGATTGTCGCAGACAAGATAAAATTCTTTTTTATCCGCATTGTAATCAACCTCCTTGGTGCGAAGCAGTTTTAGATTGCGAGGACTTTGGCAGTAGGGGCAGGTGACGCGATATTTCATCCGCTCGTCAATCACCGTTTCCGGCACATCAATAAAAACAAAAAAGTCCGGATCATCGCGATAGCCGATAAGGGTGTGGAAATAGAGCGAATAAGAAATCTGATCAAGATTTCTTGGAAACCCGTCAATAAATATCGCCTTTCTCCCGATCCGATCAATCTCTCTTTGCACCAAAGCAAGAATTACTTCGGTAGGAAGATGTTTTGATTGATCCCGTCCCAAAATCACATCTAGAGCTTCCTCAACAGCCAAAAATCCGCGATATTGTTTTTTCAAATAATCCGTAAGATTTTTCTTGCCCTCGGTGGTTTCCAGGTCTTTGTGCACTGCTCTGATAATGTCCCCCACGGAAATATGCGCCACTCTTTCTTCTCCCACCGCTTCCATAAAAAGCTTGGTATAAGTTCCTTTGCCGGAGTTTTTGGGACCAAGCAGAAAACCCACAAAAGTGTTTCCTTTTTGCAGGAAATCGCGCAGTTTTTCAATCTCGACCCCGGCTTTCAAATCAAAATATTTCCGGCGCTCCACCGGATCCTCCAGCATGAATTTTTCGCTGCGGCCTTCTACTTTGGTCTTGAAAATCGGAAACAGAAAACCTTTCATCCCGTTAGAGATTTTGGCTAGTTTTTAATAAATTGATAACTCTCACAGTCTACTGCTTACTCTTAGTTCCAGTTAGAGAGCGAACCTTATCTCTAACGGGATTCATCGTGTAGAAAGTATAAACGAAACCCCGTCACTTTTCAACTGGATGTCTCCCCGAAGATCATTTCGCAAGATTTCCGCCCCAATGGCCTTCAGACGCTCCAACACTTCTTGATACGGATGGCCGAAGCGATTTTTCTTTCCGGACTGGATCACGGCAATCCGCGGAGAAACCGCTGCCAAAAATTCCTCCGAGGTTGAGGTCTTGGAGCCGTGGTGTCCCACCTTCAGAATATCTGCGTCAATATCAATACCGGAAAAAAGAAGGCGGTATTCTATTGATCTTTCTGCGTCCCCCATCAAGAGAACGGTTGTGGAGGCATAAACAAGTTTAGAAACCACCGTCGCCTCATGAATGTTTTTAGGCGATTCCCCTTCAAAACTCTCAAAAGGAGTAAACACGTCTATATATGACGAGCGCGAAAGTCGTACCTTCTGCCCGGTTTTGGCAATTACCACCGGCACCGCTTTTTTTTGAAGAATACTGCGCCACTCCTTGTATTCCGCGATGGAGTGATTCACGCCTGACTCCATAACCATCCCCACTTCATAACGTTTTAGAACCTCAAGAAGCCCGGCCAAATGATCGGCGTGAGGGTGAGTGAGTATGAGAAGGTCAACGGTCCGGTCCCAAAATGGCAGAACTCTTCCTAGCTTGGCAAGTATCGCGTCGTTCGGTCCCCCGTCAATCAAAACCTGATTTCCTCCCGGAACTTCAATAAATATAGCATCACCCTGTCCTATATCAAAAAAAGTGACCATAAGATCCTGCCTTGATTCGTAATATAAAACGGCATACCAGACGACGGCAGAGCTTGCAACAAGCGCCAGCAAGAGAATGGTCTTAATGTTTTTCAAATATTTTTCCATTGCCTAATCCATATCCTCCAAAAGAGTAAGCCGTAAAGCGGAAGCAGAAGTAAAACCGCCCA
>CAYIFD010000013.1:0-9882 GCA_964362595.1 uncultured Candidatus Saccharibacteria bacterium | reverse complement strand
TCCCCTAACAAAATAAATGGCAGTGTTCTCATTTTTACTGAAAAACACAAGATCTCCGACCTCTCTGAAGACTTCATCACTGTCCTCCTTGTATCGACTTAGTGCGAGGGCTATAGTGTCTATACCATGCGAACCTCCTATTCCGCAATTGAGACGTATAAGCAGTGCCCACAGAAGTATAAATTTCAGGATATTGACCGGATACGGACGCCGAAATCCAAAGAGGCGCTTTTTGGGACTGCGGTGCATTCCGCACTCAAATTTATGTTTCAAAAAAGCCCCCTCTTCCCTACTCTGGATGAGGTGATTTCGTATTACCGTGAAAATTGGCCGGCGCATGAGGCGTTTCAGGCAGAGTCAAAAAATGATCCGTTGAAAATTCCGGTTACCGAGGAAGAAGAGAGGGCGTATTTTGAGGAAGGAGTAAAAATGCTTCGAAGTTTTTACGAAAAAAACGCTCCATGGAATTTTAACGTCGTTGATCTTGAATCGCGCTTTGAAGTCCTTATTGAAGACGAGAAAACAGGAAAAACGCATGTTCTTGCCGGGATCATTGACCGGATAGACAAAAACCAGGGCGAATACGAGATTATTGACTATAAGACGTCAAAGAGGATGCCTTCCCAAGACGGGGTTAACTCAAATCTCCAGCTTTCTCTTTACTCACTGGGTCTTCAGAAGCGCTGGCCGCATATAAAACCGGAAGATATAAAATTGACGCTCTATTTTGTCAAGCATGGCGAGAAACTTTCAACTACCGCAACTCATGAAAAAACCGAAGCGACCAAAAAAGACATTCTCGGCACGATCCGTGAGATTGAGACGCGAATTGACGAGAAAAAGGATTTCGAGCCCATGCCCTCCGCGCTTTGTAATTGGTGTGCGTTTAAACCAATGTGTCCGGCGTGGAAACATCTATATAGAAATCAAAAATCAAATATCAAAAATCAAAATGAGATAAACGCGGCGCTAAAAGAATACTTCCAGCTTAGAAAGACCAAGCAGGAGCATGAATCACGACTAGAAGAACTTCAGGGGCAAATCCGTCAATATATGGAACAGGAAAATCTAACCCGGGTATTTGGCGAGGAAGGATATGTCTCCAAAAAGATGCAGCAGCGATATGAGTATGATCTGGAAAAAATAAAAGCGCTTCTCTCCCCTCTTGGCAAATGGGAAGAGATTCTGAAGGCGGATGAAATCAAACTGCGCAAAATTCTGCTGGAAATCCCGGAAGAAACCCGCAAAGAAGTTGAAAATGCCCGCCGGGTAAGCAAAGAATATCCCGTATTAACGGCGTCAATGAAAAAGATAAAACTCTAAAGCCCTTCGCAATTCCCGGCGGGTTTGTAGCCGGCTTTTTCGGCTTCTTCCCTGGTGTCAAAATAGATTTTGTTTTCTTCTTTGATTTGCTTTGCACCCGGACACCAAGGGTAGTGGTACGCAGTCCCCTTTTTTGAAGCAACGTATTTTCCTTGGATAATGGGGTTTAGCGCCGAGGCGGTGTTCTGGCTCGCTTGCGCGCCCCCAATAGGGCTCGCGGAACCCCCTTTTATAGCTTGATTTTGCCCTTCTAAAGCCCCCTTCTCCCCTTCCAAGGGGTTTCCCCATTCTGTGAAGGTAATCGGCTCCTTTTTGGGCCAGATTACCGAAAGCCGGCCCAAACCGAAACTTCCCAGCCCCACCAGGAAGATAATGGCGGCAATGAATAGGTCCTGCTTGTTGCCTTCGTAAAAGCGTTTGACTTTATTAAGAAGTTCGTGTATCATATGATATGTATATTATAGGAATTTTCGGAAACTATGGCACACACAAAGTCCTCTGGCGCAAGTAAATACGGTCGCGACTCCCGCCCTAAGTATCTGGGAGTTAAAAAACACGACGGCGAGAAGGTCCAAATCGGCGATATTATCATCCGGCAAAGAGGAAGTAAGTTCTATCCCGGAGTCGGGGTTAAACAGGGTGGAGATGATACCTTATTTGCAGAAAAAGAAGGCCTGGTCAAGTTTGCTGCCAAGCGCAAAGTCCGTTTTGACGGCTCCCGCACCTCCGTTACCACGGTAGCTGTGGTCACCGCCCACGGCGTTTCTTTCTAACGTTAACGGGGTGAATTGCCGCCCGGATAAATTCTTGGAAAAGCGGATGCGGATCCAGGGGGCGGGATTTAAACTCGGGGTGAAATTGGGTTCCAAGAAAGAAAGGATGATTTTTTAGTTCCATAATTTCCACCAGATTTCTTTCCGGATTAACCCCCGAAAAAATCATGCCCCTCTTTTCTAAAATATCCCGATAGTCATTATTTATCTCATAGCGATGCCGGTGCCGTTCGGAGATGAGCTTTTGGCCGTAAGGCCGTTTGGCTTTGGTTTCCGGCTTGAAATGGCAAGGACAGGCCCCAAAACGCATAGAGCCGCCCATTTTTTTCTCGCGAATATTGGCCACCTGCTCGGGCAGGGTGTGGATGACCGGATATTCGGTTTGGGGTTTGATTTCGGTAGTATGAGCGCCTTTTAGTCCGCAGACATTGCGGGCAAATTCAATCACTGCCAACTGCATGCCGTAGCAGAGACCAAAGTAAGGAATCATATTTTTGCGGCAGAACTCAATCGCTTTAATTTTACCCTCCACCCCCCTTGCCCCGAATCCTCCCGGCACGATAATGCCGTCATATTCTTTAAGTTCTTTAAGAGCTTTTCTTTGCTGTTCGTATTTCTCGGCAATCAGCCACGAAATCTCCGGCGTCCGGCCCAGACGCCAGCTAGCGTGCTTAACCGCTTCAATTACAGAAAGATAAGAGTCCGAAAGCGTAAACGATCCGGTGCCAAAATATTTCCCCACAATCCCGATTTTTACCGGTTGGCGGAGACGTTTAATTTTATTCACCAAAGTTCTCCACTCGCGTAAGTCCTGCTTGCGCGGTTTCATCTTGAATTTCTCAAGAATTCTCTTGCCAAGTTGATCTTTTTCAAAATTGATAGGAATTTCGTAAATAAATCTTACATCTGGCGCAGAAATAATGTCGCGTTCAGAAAAGATATTGCAATTTAACATCAACCTTCGCTTGCGGGGCTCGTCCAAAGGGACAGTAGATCGCGCAATAATAATATCTGGCTGGATTCCTGCCGCATTCCTGGCGCGCACAGCATGCGTGGTGGGTGTTGTCTTCATCTCCCCGCTCATTCTAGGAACCGGCAAGTAGGACACCAGTACAAAAATCACATCACTCGGTCTTTTTAGATGCAGCATACGAGCTGCCTCCAGAAATAGAATATTTTGATACTCTCCGACAGTACCTCCTACTTCCACAATGGTAAAATCAGCTTTTGCTTTTTTGCTGGCACGATCCAATCTGGTGATTACCTCCAGGGGTATATGAGGCACAACCTCCACCTGTTTTCCGTCATATCCTAGATTGCGCTCCCGTTCAATTACGGTTTTATATACCAAGCCCGTAGTCATATAGTTGTCGCTGGGAATATTTTCCCCCAAAAACCGCTCATAGTTGCCGACGTCCTGATCGCATTCCACTCCATCGTCAGTTACAAAAACCTCACCGTGTTCGGTGGGGTTCATGGTCCCGGCGTCAACATTAACGTAAGGATCAATTTTTACTGCAGTGACGCGAAATCCATATCCTTTAAGGATGCGTGCAATAGAGGCGGTAGCCACCCCCTTCCCTACTCCGGAAATAACGCCTCCGCAGACAAAGATATATTTGGTCATGGTTATTCCGCTTCCACCACAATTTTAACCTTCCCGACAAGGTTATTGGGAAATTTAACTTCTACGCCATGCTCCCCCGCGGTTTTTATGGACTCTTTCAGCTCTATCCAGTCGCGCTCCACTTTGATCCCCTGCTTGCCCAGCGCCTCTTGAATCTTGGCTGCGGTTAGCGAACCGAAGGCCCGGCCTTTTTCCCCTATTTTAACTTTAAAATTAAGCGCGAGCGACTTTAATTTATCCACAGACGCTTTGTATTTTTGAAATTCTTCCGATTTCTTCTGCGCTTCCCTCCGCTTTTGGATTTCCAAGGTTTTAACAGCTTCGGGAGTTGCTGGCTTAGCCAAATTTTTGGCAAACAAAAAATTGCGCGCGTAACCGTCGCTCACATCGCGCACATCGTTTTCCTTGCCTAATTTAGAGATGTCTTGCAGTAAAATGACTTTCATAGGGTTATGAGCTTCTACTTTTGAGCTTTAAGCTATTTCATCTCAAATGTATAGAACTCATTCGTTGCCCCTCCCCACTCTACTTCTACCCCTTCAACCTTCGCGAACTTTGTTCCTACCCTAGTCCATTCAATAAGTTTTTGCAAATTTTCCTCCTCGCCTTCAGCCGCAATAAGCACCGACTCATCCGGCTCATTTCTCACCCACCCGACTATATTCAATTCGTCAGCTTTTTCTTTCGTACTTTGCCGGAAAAATACGCCCTGAACCTGACCGGTTATTTTAATTTCCGCACGTTTCATCTGCCGAATTTTTTCTTCTAAAAACTCCACACTCTAAATTATGCGAGCGGCGGCCGAGGATTAAACTAACCCATACTCCTCATTTTTTGATTTTTGGTCAAGGCAGAATCGGCGAGAAAAGCATTGCGGAGAACGCTGGTAATGATGAGTAATTTGGGGGTTGGGGGGTTATTTGCGGACTCCGCACTGTGAGCGAAGACGGGATATTTAAACATTTAAAGATTTAAGCCCGTTGAGCGGCTTTTCGAGCGATTCTGCCGAGGGAACCAAAAATCAAAGACCCCTCAACACCTCAATCCCCTTCTCCAAAATCGGATCCTGACCCGGCTCCAGCTCTTCCGGCAATTCCACTTTCACATCCGGCTCCAAGCCGGTGCCATTTATTTCAATGCCCTTTGGCGTTAGCCACTTGGCAATGGTAATTTTCAAAGACGATCCGCCTCGGAGCAACTGCACTTCCTGCACCGATCCCTTGCCGAAAGTTTTCGCTCCAATTAATTTTACTCCTTTAACATCCCGCAGGGCTCCGGCCACGATCTCGGAGGCCGAGGCCGAGCCCTCGTTTATCAGCACCACCACCGGGACTTTTTCCAAAAAACGATAGCCGCCGGAGCGGTAAACATCCTCGGTCCCGTCCCCGAATCGTTCTTTGGCCACCGCTTCTCCGGGAGGCAGGAACCAACTGGCAATGTCAACGGCAACCGAAAGAAATCCCCCCGGATTATTGCGAAGATCCAGAACCATCCTTTGCGATCCGGAATCAAAGAACTCCTGCACGGCTTTACGGAACTCAAAGGCGGCATTTTCCGTGAAGTGATTAAGCTTGATCACAAATACCCCATCCGGCTTTTTCTCGGTGTTTACGATCTGGATGCGGATAATATCGCGAACGATTTTGAATTCTTGGGGCCGATCAAAACTATCTCTCATAATCAAAAGCTTTACTTCCGTCCCCCTCTCTCCGCGAATCAGCCGCACGGCTTCATCCAGCGCCAAGTCGGCGGTATCTTTGTCGTCCACCCGCAAAATTTTATCTCCCGGCTTTAGTCCAGCTCTCTCTGCCGGCGTATCCTTAAGCGGCGCTATGATCGTAAGTATTCCTTTTCTGATGCCAATCTCCGCCCCGATTCCTCCGAAAGAGCCCCGAATATCTTCCTGAAATTGCTTGTTTTGGGCTGGCGGCAAGAACTCCGTATAAGGATCCTTTAAGGATTTCACCAGACCGGAAATCGCGCCTAAAATCAGGTCATTGCGGTTAACTTTGTCCTTGTCTACATATTTATCTTCCAGACGCGACCAAACCTCCCAGAAAAGATTAAAATCAACTTCCGAAAGTTGCGGAGGCGGTTCTTTGCCAATGACCCCCAAGACCTTCTCCACTCCCGGCCTATTTTCGTATCCAAAATAAACTCCGGCAAAAAAACTGGCCCCGATGATAACTAGGGCTCCAAGGACAATAAGAGGTTTTTGATATTTCTTCCAATTAAAATTTGGCAGCATGATTTAGTATCGCAGAATCTTAAGGCGGAGTCAAACGAGATAAAAATGTGCAGGTCCCTTGCTGGCAACCTGCACCGTTAATACCGCCACGTCATGAACCATTGCGGGGCGGCGAAACACAAACCGTGACGCGCCTGACGCCGTTGATGGCTCGGACCATGCCGTCAGTGGTCTCAACCACCAAGGCAAGACCTGCCGCCTCAACGGCTACCACTGGGTCATACGGCCAGCGGATCGCGTCTATGAGCAACTGTGCTCTGTCAACCTCAAATTGTTGAGCCAGTTCTAGGTTGACAAGATCGCCCGCCTGCACTCTTTTACCGGCTTCACCGAACAGGTGCACTCGCATGTTCATCCTTACCTCCTCGGTTGGTTTGGTGGAACTAATTTCAGCCCCGACTTAACGTCGGGACTGATGTGAATGTTTCTTATGACGATTTAAGCAGCACTCAAATAAGCCCCTGACGGATATTGGTAAAAAAGAAAAAGAAGAAATTGTGCCAGTAAGTTGTAGACATAATCTTCAAAAATTGGGTGGATGCAGGTCCCGCGAGACGCAGGACCCGCATCCGGTTGTTCACTCGGGGGCTTCTACCGAGAAGCCCTCGATGAAGATGTCGCTGACCCCCAGATTCTTTTGGAGACGCTTCATCGCCTCCAAAACTTCCTCCATGGGCGCGTCATCTACCACGACGCGCAACTGGTTGAAGCCGGCCGACTCGATCATCTTGATCTGGGGGCAGGAGCCGTTTGCTTGCTGCGCGCGAACAGCCTCCAGTACCCCCTTACCCTTTCCTGGCCGTACTTTGACGATCACACGATACATCCTCTCGCCCTCCTCTGTGTGGGGTTGGTACGAAATCAGCCCCTTGGACATCTGCCAGGGGCTGATTTGAAAGTTTCTTTTTCTCGTTTATCTTTTTCTTGAGAAAGAAGCACTCAAACTAGCCCCCGGCTTAAAGTCCGCAAGCAGGGTTTTCCAGATAATAAAGAGGTTTATATAAGCGCTTTTTCCCATAACTATAATATCCTATCCGGAAACCATTTTCCTGTCAATAGTTTGTATTGTGGATAACTATAATTTACCCACAATAGGGCTGACAATCTCTTTGGGGTCTGGCATACAACACGCTATGGTCGCTAAAGATGGTGTAAAGTTCTCCACAGGGGAGCTTCTTTTACTGTTCGTCCCTATTCTACTTTCGAATGCGATCGCATTCGAAAGTAGAATAGGGACAGCGAAGATCAAAGGGACAGCGAAGATCAACTAGGAAATAATTGATTAGTGAGTGCGTAAATATCTCCCGCGCCCATTATGAGAATAATATCTCCGGAATGAACCGCCTCCGTCAGATACAAGCGCGCTTGCGCAAAGCCCTTAAGGTAGCGGGCGTTCTTGCCACGAGCGAGCAGGGCGCGCGCCAGTTTTTCCGAATTTACCGCTCTCTTGGCTTTTTTGGTCTCCCTCCCAGCCACATCATACACCGGCAAGAGACAGACGCGATCCGCAAGATCAAAAGCGGTAACAAAGCCGCCCCAGAGATAATTCAGGCGCTGATACTGATGGGGTTGGTAAACGCACCAGATCCGGCGGAAAGGAAAACGAGAGCGAGCCGCTTTGATGGTCGCGATAATTTCCGCGGGATGATGGCCGTAATCGTCAAAAACATAGGCGCCGTTTAAGGTTCCCCTGAACTCAAACCTTCTCCAGGTTCCGGTAAAGCGTGAAAGCCCTTGCAGGATGGCCGTCTCCGGTATCCCCAGCACCCGTCCAAGCTTCAGAGCGGCCAAGCCGTTGGAAACATTGTGTTCTCCCGGGACTCTTAAAATTTTTCTTACCGTCTCTGCTTCCTTATCCTTGAGCGAATACCACACCACTTTTTTCTTAAATTTGCCTGCTACCCCGTAGAGCCGAGGATCGTCGCGATTGGCGATAATTTTCCCACCAGCCGGCACGCGCGAGAGATACTCTGCAAAAGTTTTTTCCACTTCCTCAACTCGCTGATAAGTATCCAGATGCTCGGAGTCAATATTGGTAACCATGGCTATGGTTGGAGAATAATTTAGAAAGGACTTATTCCATTCATCGGCCTCAAGCAGAAGATACGGCCCCTGCCCGCGGCGAAAGTTTGAATTGCCGAATTCTTTTACTTTGGTTCCGATGATTACCGTGGGGTCAAAATACCCTTCTTCCAAAACAAAAGCTGATAAAGCCGTAGTCGTGCTTTTTCCGTGAGATCCGGAAACAGTTATGGTAGTGAAATCTCGTGACAACTCCCCTATCGCCTCCGGGTAGCTTTGCATTCTTATCCTTTTTAACTTTGCTTCCCGGTATTCGGAATTATCCGGATTTACCGCAGGAGTGTAAATCACCCGAGTGGTCCCTTTAGGAATACTTGATCTTTTGTGCTTTCCTATAAAAATAGCGGCGCCGAGTTTTTCCAGCTCCCCGGTGATTTCCGAATGAGCCAAATCCGAGCCGCTTACGGACGCTCCCCCAAATAAAAAGTGCCGCGCCAGAGCGCTTACTCCAATACCGCCAATGCCGATAAGGTGTATTTTTTCTTGCTTCATCAAAACTATTATACAATAAATTTAGAAAATTGCAAAGTAAAAAATGGGGAGCACTTTTATGGTACAACCGCCGAATTTTGATTGCAAAAATCATGACTCTGGGCAATAATAGCGACAGGTAAAATATATGCGACTGGAACCGGACAAACACCTGCACTCCAAAGAGCACCTGCTTGCCGACGATTTGTCGCGCCAGATGCGCGAGCCCAAAAAATTTGCCGCCTACCTTGGCATCGCCAAACTTTATTACGAATCCGATCTGCGCTCACTCGCCAAATATGTTTTGGGAAAAGAAGATCTGCCGGTTGAGTCCCGGGGCAAATATTTTTTTGCCGCGTTAAAAAGTTTGCCGAAAAAACCAAGGGTAAAGTTAAAAAGAAAGAAAAGAAAGAAGAAAAGGAGAGGCAATGGCAAAAATTCTTCCCATCGTAAAAGAACCGCATAAAGTTCTGCGCAAACAAGCTCAAGAAGTTCCGCCGGAAACAATAACCGACCCTAAAATCCGGGAGCTGGTTTTAAACATGAAAGAGACCCTGAAAAATACCCCGACCGGAGTGGGATTGGCCGCCCCCCAAGTGGGACAATCCTTGCGTATTTTTATCGTCTCCGAGGAGGCGGAGGAAATTGACCGGGCCGAGCGGCGCACCCGGAAAAAAAGATCGGAATGGCGCGGAAAACCTGAAGAGAAACCCTATGAGGCGCGGGAGTGGAAATATTACGTTTTCATAAACCCGGCGGCAAAAAACGCCGCCCGGAAAAAAACGGAGGACGCCGAGGGCTGCCTTTCCGTGCCCAGAAAATACGGCACGATAAAGCGTCACGAAAAAATCACGGTGGAAGCGTATGACGAATCCGGAAAAAGATTTATCCGCGGCGCTTCCCGTTTTTTTGCCAGAGTGATACAGCATGAGCTTGACCACCTAAACGGCATTCTCATCATTGATAAAATGGAACAAGTTATCAGCGATGAATAATCCCATTCTTTTTTGGGGAACTCCGGAATTCGCTTTGCTTTCTTTGGAAGGATTGCTTAAAGGCGGCTTCCGGGTTGTGGGAGTGATTACTAATCCGGATGAACCCGCCGGACGCAAGCAAATTTTAACTCCTCCTCCGGTTAAAGTATTCGCGCAAAAACATGATATTCCCGTTTATCAGCCGGAGAATTTGAAGAACTTTCCCCAACGGGAACTGCCGGAAGCCGACCTCTATGTGGTTGCCGCTTACGGAAAGATAATTCCCAAGGATATCCTGGAAAAGCCCAGATACGGGGTCTTGAACATCCCCCCCTCTCTCCTGCCTCGCTGGCGCGGCCCCTCACCCAGCCAGTATACGATTCT
>CAYIFD010000012.1:0-9916 GCA_964362595.1 uncultured Candidatus Saccharibacteria bacterium | reverse complement strand
CAACTTACAAATCGTTTTAATCAGGCCTCTAAAATAATTCTTTACGCGTTGGCGGCCCTTCTGCCATTGTGGTTCGTGCCTATGTCGCTTCCGGTGGAGTTTGGGCGAGAAATGACTTTCGGGATTCTTATCATAATTGCGGTGATGCTCTACTTGCTT
Organism: uncultured Candidatus Saccharibacteria bacterium; assembly: GCA_964362595.1. Taxonomy (GTDB): domain Bacteria; phylum Patescibacteriota; class Minisyncoccia; order Sungbacterales; family HO2-52-23; genus CAYPPK01. The sequence goes on along the minus strand of CAYIFD010000012.1, from coordinate 9,757 downwards.
ACCATCCTGCGCACCGGAGAAATCCGCTTTCCGCGCTCACCCATACTCTGGGCAACGGGAGCGCTGGTTTTAATTTTTAGCGTAAGCGCATTCACCTCCATGTCGCCTCTGCTTTCCACTTTCTTTGCCGACGCTACTGCTGAAAAACTTTCTACACTAATTTTGGGAGTATTACTCATGCTTCTTGCTGCCACCTCGTTTGGCAACAGGCGAGAGATCGGAGTTTTCCTTTTTGTTCTGCTGATTTCGGGCACGATCTCGGCCTTCGCAACCCTGCTCCAGCTTTTCGGAGTTCCGGTTTACCAGCTTTTTCGGCTTCCGGCATCAGGGAATCCTAACTTTAACGCGGTCGGGACCGTAAACGGCGCGGCGCTTTTTTACGCTTCGCTTCTTCTCATAAATATCGGACTTATTTTATCCGGCGTTTTCCTGGAATGGAAGCGATGGATAAAGATCCTGCTCGCGGTCTCTTCCATTGCTTTTCTTGCGGCGATACTTTTGGTTAATTTCCGCACCGTCTGGATAGTGCTTCTGGGGTCAGCCATATTTCTTTTTGGATTGGTTTTCCAACACTCACGGCAAATTATCGGAAGTCCGACTTCCAATAAATCTTTCAGCTGGCGGCACTGGGCGGCACTGGGCCTTATTCTTTTTTCCGTGCTGATGCTCATGATCCGCCCTACGATTTTTTCCTGGGTTCAGCTTCCTCTGGAAGTAAATCCTTCGCTATCGGCAACTTTTAACATCACTAAAGGGGTATTCGGGGAAGGGATTAAAAATATCCTTTTAGGATCCGGGCCTGGAACTTTCGGACTGGACTGGGCCCGCTACAAAGACCCGTCCATAAATCAGACCGTCTTCTGGACGGTTAGATTCAATCAGGGTTATTCCTGGATGTCCACTTTGATTCCGACTTTGGGTGTCGCGGGCGCTCTTGTTTTCTTAGGTTTTCTTGCAGTTATGCTCTTTACTTTTCTGCGCCGTCTCCTGTCTCCTAATGGCAAGGAGATGGTTATGGCTCGCGCGCTCTTTCTAGGATTTGTATCCTTGGTTCTGGCCGGATTTCTTTATCCCGCCAACTTTACTTTTGTGTTGCTTTTTTTCCTGACCATCGGCCTGCTCATGGCGCTGGCGGCGGAAACCGAAGGCGAAGGACCGTCGGACTTCTGGAGCGTTAAGGACTATGTGATTAAATTTGAGAATCCCTGGGCCGTGTTTCTTTCATCTTTGGTTATTATATTTTTTGTATCTCTGGGAATAGCCGCGCTTTACTTTGAAGTAGGAAATACTCGGGCGGCTTTGGCCAGGGAAGCCGGGGCAGTTGCCTTTGGTCGGAGAGATCTGGCGGGTGCGGTGCGGCAGTTTGAACGAGCCATTGCTCTTGACAGAAACAACCCGGCCAGCAATCAGTCATTGGTTCTTACTCGGGTGGAGCAGATCCGCTCGCTAATCCAACGGGCGGGACTTGGCGAGAATGTTCAGCAAGAATTTCAGGGAACAGTGGCCGCGGGCATCCAGAATTCTCAAGCCGCATTAGCGCTCTATCCGCGAGAATCTATTTTTTGGCGAGCGCAAGGATTCTTGTATGAGATTGTTATACCTTTTATTTCGGGATCGGAGCGCTTTGCGGTAGAGAGCTATCAAAAAGCCGGCGAATTTGATCCTCAAAATCCGATGATTTGGGCCGATCTGGGGAGGGCTCACATGATTTTTGCCGAGCGCCTGCAATTTTTGCTTAGCCAAGGGCAGGAACCGCGGGATCAACTTGAGCAGGCGCGCCAGGCCGCTTTGGCAGAGGCCGAGAAGGCCTTTAAAAAGGCCACGGAAGCAAAGCCGGATTTTGCCCAAGCGCATTTCCTGCTTGCCCAGACGGCGGCGCGGCAAGGGAAAATCCGCGAGGCCATACGGGCCGTGGAGCAAGCGCGCCAGGCGGCTCCGCTTGATATCGGCATTGCTTTCCAGCTTGGACTCCTCTACTATCAGACCAATGATTTGGCCAACGCGCAAGGTGAGTTCTTGCGGGCGGTGTCAATCAACGAAAATTATTCCAATGCCCGCTATTTTCTGGGCTTGATCTATGATCGCCGGGGAGAAAGGGAGAAAGCGATCCAGGAGTTTGAGCGGATTCAAGTGTTTAATCCGGACAACGAGGAAGTAAAAAAGATTCTTGCTAATTTGCGGGCCGGGAAGCGGGCTCTTACCGGAATCGCTCCTCCTCCGCCGGAAGACCGCACCGAACCGCCCGTGGAGCAGAAAGGCAGCCAATGAAATTTCTAAACGGAGAAATATCCAATGTCCACTCCGCGGCTTTCCTCCTGGGAGCCGCGGGGCTTTTATCTCGGCTGCTTGGCATCTTGCGGGATCGGATGCTGGCCGCTAACTTTGGCGCCGGCCGAGAATTGGATGTCTATTTTGCCGCTTTCCAGATACCGGATTTGGTATCGGTGGTTTTTTTGCTGGGAGCGGGATCGGCCGCCATTCTGCCTATATTCCAAGAATATCTTGCTCGCGACAAAGAACGGGCCAGAATTCTAATTTCACAGCTTTTTTTCCTGTTTATTTTAGGATCGGTGCTGCTTATGCTTATGGCTCTTTTCCTGGCCCCATATTTTATGCGTTTGGTTACACCCGGGTTTTCCGCGCCTGACCGCGACCTTACCGTGGTTCTTACCCGCATCATGCTTTTATCACCAATACTTCTGGGGCTTTCCAGCATATTTTCCGCGGTGGTGCAGTCCTTTCAGAGATTCTTGGCCTACGCCCTGGCTCCGGTGCTTTATAATTTGGGAATTATCGCGGGAGTTTTCTTTTTTGTCCCGATTTGGGGGCTGCCGGGTTTGGCAATAGGCGTAGTTTTGGGAGCATTTTTGCATTTTGCCCTTCAGGCCATGGCCGCGGGTAAATTGGGATTTCTGCCGCGGCTTCTTTCTTTGCGCAGTTTGTTAAGCCCGGGAGCGCTTAGGGTGATGCGGCTGGCTTTTCCCAGAGTATTGAGCGTCTCGGTGACGCGCCTAACTGTTTTGGTTCTAGTTGCGATCGGATCCGCATTGGCGGCCGGAAGCATTGCGGTCTGGCAGCTTGCGCAAAACTTATTTTTTGTGCCGGTGGGAATTTTTGGGGTAAGTTATGCCATTGTTCTTTTCCCCAAGCTCTCCCGATCTTATATAAATAGAGACGCGCAAGCATTTTTTCAGGAGCTATACCTTGGTCTTCGCACTATTCTTTTTTGGATCATGCCCACGGCCGTTATCTTCATCGTACTGCGGGCGCATATAGTCCGGGTAGCCCTGGGGGCAGGGGCCTTTTCTTGGGAAGACACCCGACTTTCAGCCGCGGTTCTGGCGGCCTTAACCGTAGCCATGCTTGCCGAGGGAGTTGCTGCGCTTCTTATTAAGGCCTATTATGCTTTGGAAAACACCTGGTGGCCGCTGGCGATAAATATAGGCGCCTCATTGATTTCCATTGCCCTGGCTTTTGTTTTTAGCAGGATGCTAGCCACGGCATCTCCAACCAGAGATCTTATAACCAGAATTTTCCGCATCTCGGATCTGCCTAATCCGGAAGTGCTCGGCCTGGCGCTTGGATTTTCCCTGGGCCTTATTTTGAATATTTTGTTTCTCTATTTTGCCCTGCGGCGTCTGGCCGAGCGCACTTTTAAGGTCTGCGAGCACTACCCGATGGTTACTCTTGGAAAAATAGTTCTTGCCGCGCTTACGGCCGGCGCGGCCGCTTACGCGGTGCGGGTTAGCTTTTCCGAGACCCTGCCGCTTATTACTTTTGTTCGCGTTCTTGCGCAGGGAGTTATAGCGGGAGCGGTTGGTTTTGGCGCATATTTCGGTATTCTCGTCTTGCTTCGGGCCGAGGAGATGAATTGGCTTATGTCGGCTCTGCGTAAACGGCTTATGAAGCCAAAAATCCTGCCCGAACATTGGGACGGGGAGGGGATCCACCCTTCTCAAACTCCTTAATTTATCACCGGCTTATTGAAGTCCGACTTCCGATAATTTCCGGATAACTTGACGCAGTTGGTTCAAGGGTTATATTATTATTGGAAGTCGGACTTCCGATAAATTATGATACGACCTCAGTTTGTGGCGGAAGGAATTTATCATGTATACAACCGTAGTGTAGAAAGACGGAATATTTTTGTTGATGATAAAGACCGATTTCGGTTTGTCCATGATCTGTTTGAGTTTAATGATAGCGCACCCGCAACGAATATGAATTATCGATCTCGCGATGCTTCAAACGGAAATGCGGCGCTGTTCATGAAAAAACCGCGCGAGAAATTAGTTGATATTCTTTGCTTTTGTATGATGCGGGATCATTATCACCTGCTTTTACAGCAGAGGGTTGATAGCGGTATTACTGAATTTATGCGCAAAATAGGAACCGGATATACGAATTATTTTAACCAGAAACATCAACGCATCGGCCCTCTATTTCAAGGAAATTTCAAAGCAGTGCATGTCGTACAGGAGGCACATCTTCAATATCTACCGCACTATATTCATTGTAATCCTCTTGACTTTTTTATGCCGGAATGGAGAAATCGACGAATTCATGACGCGAGAAAGGTACAAAAGTTTCTTGAGACATACCGTTGGAGCAGTTATCCAGATTATGCGGGTAAACGCAATTTTCCTTCACTTCTTTCCTTTGATGTATATGCCGAAATTATCGGAAGTCCGACTTCCTATAAACAGGATCTGGGAGAATGGCTTCGGGATATGGATTTTACGCTGTTCCAAGGGCTTACTTTCGGCGAATTATAGGAAGTCGGACTTCCGATAATAGTTGGTTATGCAAGAGATTAGAAATTTCGTGATTATAGCGCACATTGATCATGGAAAATCCACTTTAGCGGATCGGTTTTTGGAATTGACCGGAACGGTTGAGAAGCGCAAGATGCATGAGCAGTTTCTGGATGCGAACCCCCTTGAACGAGAAAAAGGCATTACTATTAAAATGGCCCCGGTAAGAATGGAATGGCAAGGGCATGTTTTTAATTTGATCGACACGCCAGGGCATGTTGATTTTTCTTATGAGGTTTCCCGGGCGCTGGCGGCCGTGGAAGGGGCGATTTTGCTGGTGGATGCAACGCAAGGGGTTCAGGCCCAAACCGTGGCCAATCTTAACCTCGCTTTAAAGGAAAGAATAATTATTATACCGGCAGTGAATAAAATTGATTTACCCTTGGCTGAAGTTGAGAAAACCGAGGAGGAAATCGCTACTCTGCTTTCCATTGATTCCAGCGGGATATTGAAGGTCTCCGGAAAAACCGGAGCCGGAGTGGAAGATCTTCTCCGAGCGGTAATAGAAAAAGTGCCTTCTCCAAGTGCGAAATTTCCCGCTGGAGATTCTCCCTTGCGGGCGCTCATCTTTGACTCTCTCTTTGATCCCTATCAGGGAATTATCGCCTATGTAAGGATTGCCGATGGTGAGGTAAGAAAAGGAGAGCGAGTGCGATTTATGACAAGCGGAGAGAACGCAGAACTTTTGGAGGTGGGCGTGTTTAGTCCCGATCGCACTTCAAAAGAGTCCCTGGAAGCGGGAGAGATCGGATATCTTGCCACCGGAATCAAAGAGCCGGAAAAAGTACGAGTGGGAGACACCGTCATCGCAGATAATATTAGTGATGTGGAGCCGCTAACGGGTTACCGCGAGCCGGAACCCATGGTTTTTGCTTCTCTTTTTCCGGAAAATCAGGATGAACATGATCTTCTGCGCGAGTCCCTAAAAAAATTAAAACTCAATGACGCCGCGCTGGTTTTTGAACCGGAAGAGTCCTCGGCTCTTGGAAGAGGATTTAGAGCAGGGTTCCTGGGTATGCTGCATATGGAGATTGTTTCGGAGCGATTGCGCCGCGAGTACGGTCTTATGCTGACATTTACCAATCCTTCGGTTGCTTTCCGAGTGAAAGCCGCAGGAGAGAAAATAGTGGTCTATGCCGCTACCAAAATGCCGGAATCTCACGAGCTTGAGTCCATTGAGGAGCCCTGGGTAGAGGTGGAAATCATAACTCCACCAACGTACTTCGGCGCTCTTACCGCTTTGATAAATGATCGCGGCGGGACCATTGTTAGTACCAAGACCCTGGCCGGGGATAGATTGTTGGTGCGGTTTGAAGCGCCGTTGCGGGAAATTATTATTGATTTTTATGATAAATTAAAAAGCATTTCCCATGGATTTGCCTCTTTGTCTTATGAAATGCTGGGGTTTCGCGAAGCGGACTTGGTGCGACTTGACATCTTGGTTGCGGGTGAAAAAGTTGCGCCGCTTGCAGAAATGGTTCCGCGCGAAAAAGCGTATTTTATCGGCCGCCAAAGGGCGGAGAAATTAAAAGAGCTTTTGGCGAAGGAACTTTTCGCGATTGCCATCCAGGCCGAAGTTGAAGGAAAAATTATCGCGCGCGAAACCCTGTCGGCTCTCAAAAAAGATGTTACCGGATATTTATACGGCGGCGACAGGACGCGGAAAATGAAGCTTTGGAAGAAACAAAAACGCGGCAAGAAGAAGCTAAAAGAAACCGGAAAAGTGAAAATACCGCCCGAGATATATCTTAAGATGCTAAAAAAGTAGTAAGATAAAAAAAGGGAAAAGGGGTTAAAATCCGCCAGTAATGAAGAGCGGGAAAAGAAGGTAGGCCACCATGGAGATGACCGCGAGAAGAGAAATAACTATCCAAATAAAATTTAGTTTTTTCCTTGCTTTCATAAAGGTATAGTACCAAAAATGCGGCAAAGGGTCAAAAACTATAAATCAATACTACTTAATCTACTGCTGTTCCTGGCGTTGGTTTGGGTTGGCTGGGGCTCTTATAATATGGTGCGTCAGGCCTGGGTGCTGCGCCGGGAGTCACAGGACACAGAGAAACAGATTGCCGAACTTGCCAAAAAGAAGGAAGAGTTGGAGGCATACATAGCTGAATTGGAGTCACGTCAGGGAGTGGAGCGGGAGGCCAAGAGCCGGCTTAATTTGAAACTTCCCGGAGAGGAAGTGGTGGTGGTGGTTCCGGAGGAAGAAAAGAAAGAAGAAACAACGTCTCCCGCTTTCTGGGACCGCATTAAGAAGTTTTTTATGATCACTTTTTAGTTGAGTTATGAAAATATTTCTACCCATATTTGCAACATTTATTTTGATAATCGCGGCCCTGATTATCGGAGGATTTTATCCGGTGGCCTGGGTAGACAATTCCCCATTGGTTTTCCGCACTTTTGAGAAGTCGGTGGATGCTGCCAAAAGATTTACTAATGCCCAAGCCAAATCGGTCCCCGGAGGAAGAATAATTGATTTTGATGCGCCGGGAAACAGTAATTTACTTTTGGAAGTCAAGCGGGGAACTCTCACTTTTCTTATTGAAGATATGATTTTACAGCAGGAAGGGCGGGAGCTGGTGCCCGGCTTTGAGGAATTGAGTCGCGAGCGAGCTTCGCGGGCGCTTACACAGAGAGGAGATTTGGAAAGTGCGGTTAAACTGGTTTATGGTTTGAATCAAAAAGATTTCCGCCGTCTGGTATTGCTGCCGCAGTCCAGACGCGACACGGCCGCCGAGTTTCTGCGAGAAAGAGGCGGAAATTTTGACACTTGGTTTGCGGAGGTGAAGAAAAAGAAAAAAGTCCGTCTTCTGTTTGTGTCTTTCAACTGGGATGGAGAGATGATTAGATAAATTCATCTTAACATTTGATGGACGATCGTCCAGTAATTGTTAAGATTAGAATTTTTTGACCAGTTTTTCGGCCTCGCCATAGTTTCTGACCCAGTGGATCTCTTTATTGTGTTTGAACCAGACCATCTGGCGGCGGGCATATTGGATGGAATCGCGGACAATCCGTTGGCGTAATCGTTCTTTGTCAATGCCATTTTGGAGATAATCGAGCGCCGCGCGATACTCAAATCCAAATTCACGAATTCGTTTTTGAGGAACTCTGTCCTGAAGTAGTTTTTTTGTTTCGGCAACAAGCCCGGACTTGACCATTTTCTCTACCCGGTTTCTAATCTTCCGAGACCGGGTCTCGGAGGGTGAGGTAAGGCCGATCCACAAGGCGGTGTAGGGCGAGCGTTTTTTAACTTTTGGCGCGCGCCCCAGTGTTTTAGCAATCTCAATGGCGCGAATCAGGCGCCTGGGATTTTTTTGCTCAATGGTTTTGGCGCGCTCCGGATCTAATTTTTGGAACATTTTCAGCAGTTCTGTAACGTTTCTTTTCTCCAGTTTTTTTCGGAGTTTGGGATTGGGCGGCACTGCGGGGAGATCAAGATCGTAAACTACCGCGTCTATCCAAAATCCGGTTCCGCCAACGAGCATCGGCACTTTTCCACGGCTTGCGATGTCGCTAATCGCTTTTTGGGCGCACTTTTTATATTCGGCTACGGTATAAGTTCTTTTTGGCGAGACAAAATCAATGCAGTGATGGGGGACGCCTTTATAGGAAGTCCGACTTCCTATAATTCTTCTGCCGGGAACTTTCCCCGTACCTATATCAAGATTTCGGTAAATTTGCCGCGAATCCGCGGAAATAACTTCTCCTTTAAATTTTTTCGCGATACGAACGGCAAGCTCCGATTTTCCCGAAGCCGTTGGTCCGACAATGACCATAAGTTTTATTTTTCTCACCTACTCTTTTAAAATCTGTCTTTATTTACTTTATCCAAAAACTTTTCCACTCTCATCTGGCCGATGTCCCCCTTGCTTCGCTCCCGCACCGCCACCGTATGCGCCTCTGCCTCTTTTTTACCTATCAGCAGAAGATAGGGGATTTTTTGCAATTCGGACTCGCGGATTTTTTTTCCGATGGTCTCGTTTCTATCATCCCAAAAGACCCGAAGATTGTTTTGCCGCAGTTCTTTTTCAATCGCGAGAGCATAAGCCCCTACTTCATCGGTTACGGTAAGCACAGCCACCTGCACAGGGGAAAGCCAGAAAGGAAGTGCTCCGTTAAAATGTTCAAGCAATATGCCGATAAAACGCTCAAAAGAGCCGAAAATGGCGCGATGGATCATTGCCGGTCTTTGCGGCTTGCCTTGTTCATCCGTATATTGCAAATTGAATCGCTCTGGCATCTGAAAATCAAGCTGGGCAGTGGCAATGGTCCAGGTGCGGCCGAGTGAGTCCTTTATATCAAAATGAATCTTTGGACCATAAAAAGTACCTTCGCCCTTTAGGATTTGGTAAGATACACCGATTTCTTTAAGGGCTTCCGCCAAAGTATTTTCGGCTTCTTCCCATTTTTTCACGCTGCCCAGAGCTTTTTTCGGCCTGGTGGCCAGGCCGTAGGCCACCGGAAGTCCAAGTTTTTGGTAAAATTCCTGAATCATCTTCAAGATTTCCACCAACTCCGATTTAATCTGATCGTAGCGGCAATAAATATGCGCGTCATCCATGGTGATTTGACGCACGCGCAAGAGTCCGCCCAAGACCCCGGATAATTCATTGCGGTGCAGCCGCCCGATCTCGGCCAGCCGCAGAGGAAGATCACGATAACTTCTTTTGGTGTGGCTGTATACTAAAGTGCTTTCCGGGCAGTTCATGGGCTTAAGGGCAAAGGTCCCCTTATCCACCTTGAAATGGAACATGTCGTCTTTAAAAAATTTCCAATGCCCGGACTGCTCAAACAGTTTTTTCTTGACCATGATCGGAGTGGAGATTTCCAAATAGCCATGCTCGTCTTGCAATTTGCGGATGTACTTTTCTAATTCCTTTACTATCGTCATTCCTTTAGGATGCCAAAACGGCGCTCCGGGAGAGACATCATGAAAG
>CAYIFD010000011.1:5117-10129 GCA_964362595.1 uncultured Candidatus Saccharibacteria bacterium | reverse complement strand
TCTGAAACACTCGCCGGAACGCGCCATAATATAGGAAGAGAAATCGTCGAGGCATTTCAAAAAAATGGGGATTGGGGGGAATTTAGGTTTGAAAAAAAGTGGAACGCGCAAGTAAGCGAAATCAAAATCGGCAAGACCAAGGCGGTCTTACTCCTACCCGATACTTTTATGAATAAATCCGGAAACGCAGTCGCTCCTGCTGCACGCTTTTATAAAATAAAACCCAAAGATATTTATCTTATCCATGATGACGCCGATCTTCCTTTGGGCAGAGTTAAGTTGTCTTTTGGAAAACACTCGGCCGGGCACAAAGGAGTGGAGTCGGTTATGCGCGCGCTAAAAACCCGCGATTTCTGGCGCTTTCGTGTTGGAATCGCCGGCAGAAGGGATGTCCCGGCAGAAAACCTTGTTTTAAAAAAATTCACGCCGGATGAAATGAAACTCGTGAAAAAAATAATAAAAAAGACCCGGTCAGCACTGGAATTGTCTGCCTTGGAGGGACCGGAGAAAGCAATGAATGAATACAACCAATAATCTCTAAATGACAACCCCAGCCCCGCCTGAAGTTTCTGAACTCTTGATTCCCTCCGTTACCCCCCAGAATCTGGAGAGGGATGTTTTTTGGTTTTCAGAAAACGAGCAAGCAATTAAAAAAGCGCGGTATTCAAACCCTTGGTGGCGCGACAATGTAGTTTTGCTTGAAAAAGACCTCGCGATAAAGCCCTCCGAGTTTGTCCGAAAACTTGTTGACTTGGGGTATGAAAGAAGTCAAAGCGTGCGCGGAAAAGGAATTTTTGCGGTGCGCGGGGGAACCATAGAGTTGTGGCCGATACACACCAAGACCCCCTTTGTCGTGGAATTTACCGGAAACAGTATTACCGGCATTCACGAACGAGAAAAAACGGAAGAAATCACAAAGCCGCGGATCCCCGCGCAGTCAGTTGAGAAACTGCAGTCGGGAGGATATGTCGTCCACGTTGATCATGGAATCGGGAAATTTCTTGGCGCGCAGAACTTTGAAGATCGCGGACTATACTATTGTATTGAATACGCGCCCGCATCCCCCGGACGGGAACCCGATAAATTATATGTGCCAACCAATCAAAAGGATCGCCTCACGCCCTATGTGGGATTTGAAATCCCGCGGATCCATCGTCTTGGCGGATCACTCTGGCACACGACAAAAAGAAAAACAAAAGAAGGTGCGGAAAAACTCGCCCGAGAACTTTTAGACCTTTATGCAAAGCGCCATGTTGCCGAACGCCCCGCCTACGGCGGCGACGCTTTGATGGAGGAGGAAGTTCGGGAGCGCTTTGCGTTTCAAGAAACCGATGACCAGCTTTCCGCCGAAGAGGAAATTTTGAAAGATCTTTCAAGTATAAAACCCATGGATCGGGTTCTTTGCGGCGATGTTGGTTTTGGAAAAACAGAGATAGCGCTTCGCGCCGCACTGCGGGTGATGACCTCCGGAAAACAAGTCGCCATCCTCTGCCCCACCACTATTCTTGCCTCGCAGCACGAAAAAACATTTCAAGAGCGGCTTGAAAAGATACCTCTCTTTGTTGCCATGCTCTCGCGCCTTACGCCGCCGGGTGAGGAAGAAAAAATTCTTAGGGGTATAGAAAAAGGAATAATTGATTGCGTCATCGGCACGCACCGTCTGCTCTCTCGCGATCTGATTTTTAAAAATCTTGGCCTGGTAATAATTGACGAGGAACAGCGCTTTGGCGTAAAACAAAAAGAAATACTTAAGGACTTCCGTGCCCAAGTAGATATTCTTTCTCTTTCGGCAACGCCGATTCCGCGCACGCTCTCACTCGCGCTCGCAAAACTTCGCGATATTTCTTTGCTGTCCACTCCCCCGCCGGAGCGCCTCCCAATTGTCACTCTTGTTCTTCCCTATTCTAGAAAAATAATACGAGCAGCCATTGACTTTGAACTGCAGCGCCAAGGACAAATTTATTTCCTGCATAGCCGGATTGAGACCATCGGCCTGGTGAAAGAAAAGTTGCGTTCACTCAAATCAAAGAAACGCCCGCATATAGAAATTATCCATGGCCGTATGCCGGAAAAAGATATAATACGTGCCATGGATAAATTCAGAAACAAAGAAGCCGATATGCTGCTTGCTACCACCATAATTGAGAATGGGCTGGATATTTCCTCGGCCAATACCCTGATAGTGGATGATGCCACCCGCCTCGGCCTTGCTGAAGCTCATCAGATCCGAGGCCGGATCGGACGCGGAGGCGAGCAGGCGTTTGCGTATTTTCTCTATAGACCGAATAAATTAACCAAAAGAGTTGGCGAACGGCTGGAGGCCTTGAAAGAATACGCCGAACTTGGAGCGGGATATCAAATTGCCTTGCGCGATCTTGAAATTCGCGGAGCGGGGAATATTTTGGGGAGAGAACAATCCGGCGCGATCAATAAAGTAGGGCTGAATCTTTACTGCCAGATTCTGGCTGATGCCGTTGAGTCCTTGCGCCAGGGGTAAAAAATATTATAATCTAGTGAGCGAGTGGAACGCGAAAATAAGCTTTCGCGTTTCCGAGCGAGCGCTGATTTCATGGATTTATCCATATAATCTAGTGAGCGAGTGGAACGCGAAAGCTTATTTTCGCATTTCCGAGCGAGCACTGATTTCATGGATTTATCCATATACTCTACGGAAACGATGAGCAACGACTTAAAATTTCTCAATGCTTGGAATTCTGTTCCCGGCATCGGCCCGGCAACTATCCGCCTGTTAAAGAACAGCTTTGGCGCGCTTGAGACCGCTTGGCTTGCCGGTGAGGCCGCTTTGGCAGAGACCGGAATTTCTCCCCTGCTTTTGCAGGCAATCTCCTGGAAGCGGCCCTCGCTGCACCCGGATCGCGAAATGGAAAAATTGATCCGGGAAAATATTTGGATGATTACCGAAACCGACGAGAATTTCCCCGTCTGCCTTAAAGAGATTCCTTCTCCCCCGCTCTTTCTTTACGGTCGTGGGGATTTACGGCTCTTAGCCACCGGAATTCTTTTGGCTGTGGTTGGCACGCGCCGTCCAACCGCCTACGGCCTGGAGGCGGCTGAAGCTATTACCCGGGATCTGGTCGCTACTGGCATTACTATAGTAAGCGGTCTTGCTTCTGGAATTGACGCTCAAGCCCACCAAGCCGCCCTGGATGAAAAAGGTAAAACCATTGCCGTCCTTGGCTCGGGGCTGGACTATCACTCTGTGTTTCCGGCGGAAAACCGCGGGCTTGCCCGGCGCATAGCGGAAGCAAGCGGAGTTGTAGTATCGGAATACTCCCCCGGAACTCCTGCCCGAAAAGAGAATTTTCCACAACGTAACCGGATTATTTCTGGCCTGTCCCTGGGAGTGCTGATAGTGGAGGCACGAGAACGGTCCGGAGCTCTTTTAACCGCGCGGCTGGCATTGGAACAGAATCGGGAGGTCTTTGCAATTCCCGGTTCTATTTTTTCTTCCACTTCCCACGGCACTAATTCGCTCATTGGGCAGGGCGCTAAGTTGGTACAATCGGCCGCGGATATTTTGGAGGAATTGGGAATAGAGTATGCTAAAGAGAAAGAAAAAACTTTACGGCTGGGATTGGAAGAAAATGAGCGAATGATTTATCAGTTGTTGGAAGAGCCGCTTTCCTTAGACACGATTAAAGAGAAGACCGGTCTTGCAACAGCCATCATCGTAACTTCCCTCTCGCTCCTGGAGTTAAAAGGAGCAGTTAGAAACTTGGGACAAGACACTTACCAAAAAGTTTCTAATTTTCAATGACCAATTTTCAAACTCTTACATTAGCAACAGACCATTTATGGCAAAAACCCTCGTAATCGTTGAAAGCCCCGCCAAAGGCAGAACCATCTCCCGCTTTCTCGGGAGTGATTTTGTAGTGGAATCAAGTTTGGGGCACATCCGCGATCTTCCCGCCTCCAAGCTCGGAGTTGACGTGGACAACAATTTTGAGCCCCAGTATGTAATCCCGCGCAAGTCCAATCCGGTTATCAAAAAACTTAAAACCGAAGCCGCGAAAGCGGCCAAGGTGATCCTGGCCACAGACGAGGACAGGGAAGGAGAAGCTATTGCTTGGCACCTTACCCAGGCCTTAGACCTGGGAAATTCCAAATTCCAAGCGCCAAATTCCAAACAAATTCCAAAAGTAGAGCGGATTGTATTTCATGAAATAACCAAACCGGCCATTACAGACGCGCTAAAAAACCCCCGCGATATTGATATGAGGATAGTGGATGCCCAGCAAGCCCGCCGAATTCTTGATCGTTTGGTTGGTTATAAATTATCTCCCTTTTTGTGGAAAAAAGTATACCGGGGACTATCAGCCGGACGAGTGCAGTCGGTAGCGGTACGGCTGATTGTGGAAAGGGAGCGAGAAATACAGGGGTTTAAACCGAAAGAATATCACACAATTTCCGCAAGATTGCGTAAACTGGAGGATCCAAATTCCAAATCCCAAATTCCAAACGAATTTGAAGCAACTCTGGCAAAAATCGCCGGAGAGACCCTTGACAAATTTGCCGTTAAAAATTCGGAGGAGGCGGAAAAAATCGTAAAGGACTTAGAGGGCGCTGACTGGAAAGTAGCTCAAGTAGAAAAGAAAGCGGTAGTAAAAAATCCTCTGCCTCCGTTTACCACTTCCACCCTGCAGCAAGATGCCTTTGGCCGTCTTGGATTTTCGGCCAAGCAAACTATGCGCATCGCCCAGCAGCTTTACGAAGGCATGGAGCTTGGCGAAGGACCGGTTGGTCTTATCACCTACATGCGCACCGACTCCCTGAATTTGAGTGAAGAGTCACTGCACTCGGCCCAGGAGTTTATAAATAAGGAAATTGGAAAAAATTACGCTCTTTCTGCTCCCCGCCGTTTTAAAACACTTGCCCGCGGCGCGCAAGAAGCGCACGAGGCCATTCGGCCGACCGATCCCTTGCGCTCGCCGGAGTCCGTCAAAGAATTCTTAGACCGCAGGCAATACCGCCTATATGATCTTATCTGGAGC
>CAYIFD010000011.1:0-5107 GCA_964362595.1 uncultured Candidatus Saccharibacteria bacterium | reverse complement strand
TCTGGAGACGATTTTTGGCTACGCAAATGCCGCAGGCAATTTTTGATGCCACTACAGTTGATGTCACGGCATCAAAAATTGTAAATTCCAAATCCCACGCACCAAATTCCAAACAAATTCAAAATACGAACTATGCTTTCCGCGCCACTGGCCAAATTATGAAATTTGACGGGTTTCTCAAAGTATATCCGACCAAGTTTGCCGAGGTTACCTTGCCCGAACTTGCGCCTGAAGAAACGGTTAAATTGATTGAGCTTACGCCCAACCAACATTTTACTCAAGCCCGGCCCCGCCTTACAGAGGCCTCTCTGGTAAAGACCCTGGAGAAGCATGGAATCGGGCGGCCCTCTACTTACGCGCCTATTATTTCCACCATTCAAGACCGCGGTTATGTGGAGCGCTATGAGCGCCGGTACCTCAAGCCAACCGAGACCGGATTTTTGGTCAATGATCTTCTGGTGGAACATTTTCCCACCGTTGTTGACTTAACTTTTACCGCCAAAATGGAGGAAGAATTAGACGAGATTGCCGAAGGAAAAACGGAGTGGCGGCCGGTAATCCGGGAATTTTATGAACCGTTTGCTAAAAATCTGGCGGAAAAATACGAGGAAGTGAAAAAACACACGGTGGAGGAGGCCACCGACCAGGTTTGCGAGAATTGCGGCAAACCCATGGTGATAAAATTGGGACGCTTTGGCAAGTTTTTGGCCTGCACCGGTTTCCCGGAATGTAAGACCACCAAGAAAATAAAAACCGAGCCGGAAAAACTCGGGATGAAATGCCCTAAATGTCCGGATGGAGATATTGTTATCCGCCGGACTCGCCGCGGGAAAATTTTCTTCGGTTGCTCCCGCTATCCGGCCTGCGACCATGCTTCCTGGACAGATCCGCGAAAATCCGCAGCCGAAGGCAAGCCAGGCACTCAAGAAGAAGGGAATTAAAAAACACGACAACCGGCTGGCGTGTTTTTTCTCTTAAGACCAAAACTAACAACCCGGGCGACTCATTGAAAAAACGCCTGCCCTCATCTACAATACCGTTACCATGACGGTCAGCGAACTTTTGGAAAAAATGAGAAAGCAGGGCCAGACGGAGGACGATCTTAGGATGGTCAAAAGGGCCTACGATTTTGCCTCTAAAGCCCACGCCGGGCAGAAGCGAAAATCCGGAGAGCCCTACTTTATGCATCCCCTGGCCACCGCCACCCACCTGGTTGATCTGCGCCTAGACGCGCCGACTATAGCTGCCGCTCTTTTGCATGATATTTGCGAAGACACGGATTTAACTATCGGGGACATTAAAAAAGAATTCGGAGAAGAAATTGCCTTTATTGTCTCGGGAGTAACCAAACTTGATAAAATTCGCTACCGAGGCACGGAGCGCACCGCCGAGAGTTTGCGTAAAATGTTTTTGGCCATTGCCCAGGATCTTCGCATTGTCTTATTAAAACTGGTGGATCGACTGCATAATATGGAAACACTCGCATATGTGGCTCCGGAAAAACAAAGGCGAATCGCTTTGGAGACCCTGGAAATCTACGCGCCTTTGGCCTACCGCCTGGGGATTGGAGAACTTAAGGGCCAGCTGGAAGATCTTTCTTTCCCTTATGTGTATCCCCAGGAGCACGAGTGGATCATGCGCACGCTCAAAGATCACTTTCAGCCGCGCCGGCAATACATGGAGCGCCTGCAGCCGGTGGTTGCCCAAGAACTTGCCAAGGAAAAAATAAAATTTTTTGACATCCACGCCCGCGCCAAACATTACTATTCTCTTTACAAGAAACTAATCAAATACGACATGGACATTGACCGGGTATTTGACCTGGTGGCGCTGCGCATCGTCGTAGACAACGTGGAGGATTGTTATTCGGCTCTCGGAGTCGTCCATAAATTATGGAAGCCCCTGCCTGGCCTGGTAAAAGATTATATTGCCATGCCCAAGCCCAACGGCTACCGCTCTTTGCATACTACCGTCTTCGGGCCGGAGGGCAGAACCATAGAGTTTCAAATCCGCACCCGTAAGATGCACGAAGAAGCGGAGAACGGCATTGCCGCCCATTGGGCCTACGTCGAAAGAAAAGGATCTCTGGCCTACGCCAAGCGAGAGACGCAATTCGCTCCCCCCAAAGAACTCTTCTGGATTCAGCAGTTGCGCGAGTGGCAAAAAGAATTTGAGAATCCGGATGAATTTCTGGAGTCGCTCAAAATTGATTTCTTCAAAAACCGGATTTTTGTCTTAACCCCCAAAGGTGATGTCATTGATCTTCCCGAAGGCGCCACCCCGGTGGATTTTGCCTACCATGTTCACAGTGAAATCGGCAATGCCGCCTCCGGCGCTAAGGTCAACGGCAAGATGGTAGCGCTGGATCATCTGCTGAAAAATGGGGATTTAGTGGAGATCCTCACCCAAAAAAACAAAAAACCGAGCCGGGACTGGCTGGGATTTATGAAAAGTCCGCATGCCCGCAAAAAAGTAGTCGCTTTTCTTAAGAAAATGTGGGAGGAGAAAATTTTTGAGAAGCCGGGAGGAGAAATGACGGAATTGCGCTTGGCGGTGCACGAACGGATCGGACTGCTTCGCGACGTATCCAATGTTTTTGCGCGGCAGAAAATTCACATGAAAAATGTCTCCATGGACAGCAAGCACCGCAGTTTTCCGCTCATCATCATCCAGTCCCCTTTCAAAAACCGCCAGGAGCTTGAGAAAATAATGGTGAAATTGAAGGAAATAAACGGGGTGGAGGAAGTGAGTTATAAACTTCTCTAAATTTCTTTGATCAATTTGCCAAGAATCCCCCGGAGCTCTTCGTCGGAATAAAATTCCACTACGATCTTCCCCCGTTCTCCTATTTTTTGAAGCATAACTTTGGTGCCTAATTTTTCTTGCAGACGATTTTGCCACTCGCGCATTTCCGGATCGTGGGATTGGGCCGGACGTTTGCGCGGAATAAAAATTTTGCCCGCCACCTGCCTGGCTTTACTTTCCGCCTCCCGCACATTCAGGCGATCCGTTAAAACCGCTTTGTATACCTCGTATTGCATGTTCCGGTCATCTCCGGCCATAAGCACAGCCCGGGCATGTCCCTCGGTAATGCGGCCGGTCTGCAAGGACTCCTGGATCTCGGCGGGCAAACCCAAAAGCCGCAAGGTATTGGCGATAAGTTCGCGGGATTTGCCGATGCGCTCGGCAATTTCTCTCTGCACCAGGTGGAATTCATCCACCAATTGTTTGTAGGCGCGCGCCCGATCCATCGCGTTCAGATCCTCGCGCTGGACGTTTTCAATCAAGGCCAACTCCAGTTTTATGCGATCATCCGGAACTCCTCGGCGAATAACTGCCGGGATTTGCGAAAGGCCGGCGATTCTGGCTGCCCGCCACCGCCGCTCGCCGGCGATCAGCTGATAGCGCACATCCAAGCCAGTGGGGGTCTCTAGCTCGCGCTTGGTCACGAGCACCGGCTGTAGCATGCCGTGCTCCCGGATGGAGGCGGCCAGCTCTCTTAATGCTTCCTCGCCAAACTCGCGCCGCGGCTGAAAGGGATTGGCTTCCACTTTCTCAATCTCGATCCAAAAAATGGAGTCGGACCGGCGAGGCGTAAAGTGATCCTGATAAGTGCGAGCCGGAGTAGCCGGAGAGGGAATACTGGCTGGCAAGGATGACTGGCTGTCTTGCTCCGGAGCAGGTAAAATTTCCGGAACTTCTTCCGGTTGCTTGTCAGGAATCAATGACTCCAGCCCCCTTCCTAATGGATCTGCCATATTTACACTTTCCTAAAATCGTCCATCTTCAATATCTCCACGGCCAGCTGCCTATACGCTTTGGCGCCGTGCGAATAGGGATCATATTGGAGAATGGTCTTTCCAAAAGACGGCGCTTCGGCCAAACTGATGTTGCGCGGGATTATGGCCTCAAAAACATATCCGGGAAATTTGCGCCTAATTTCTTTAGCCACGGCCCGATGAAGCCGCGACTTGCGATCATACATGGTCAGAAGCGCTCCCATGATAGCGATCTTGGTTTTAAGATTGGTATTGATAAGTTGAATTGTGCGCAGAAGATCGGCCAGACCCTCCAAGGCGTAGTATTCGCATTGAACCGGAATGATAGTTTTTTGAGAGGCGGTAAGGGCGTTAACCGTAAGCAGTCCCAAGCTCGGAGGAGAGTCAATAATGATAAAATCGTATCTCTTACGTATCGGCTCCAAGACCTCTTTTAGTTTATACTCCCTATTTTTCATGTCAACCAATTCAATGGCCGCTCCGGCCAAAGCGGAAGAGGCCGGAAGCAAATCCACAGAAAGAAGAGAGGTTTTCTTGATAATATCCTCAGCCGGCACCTTACCGATCAGGGCATGATAAATGCTTTTTTCAATCCTGCGGGGATTAACCCCGATTCCGGAGGTGGCATTGGCTTGCGGATCTATATCCACCAAAAGCACCCTCTTGCCTAAAGCCGCCAAAAAAGCTGACAAATTTTTTGCCGAGGTACTCTTTCCTACTCCCCCTTTTTGGTTACAAAACGAAATAATACGCGCCATAGTAATTTAACAATAAACAATTTTATTAGAGATTTCAATTGAAAATTTGTTGGTTTTGGGTTAAAATACAAATAATGCCGGAGTGGTGGAACTGCTATACACGCGCGACTCAAAATCGCGTGGGCGCAAGCCCATGAGGGTTGGACTCCCTCCTCCGGCACCAGAAAAATACCAGCGCTCTTCAACTTTCCCTAAAAATCGGATACAATATCATTAGCCCTTAAGGAGACGACACCATGAACCCTTACTATGTTGTTCTGGCTCTGGCTTTTTTATTTGTGGCAATCGCGGCTATAGAACTTCTAATAGTCCTTAGGAATAAACCGTTGGCTACCTTAGGCCGCGGCAGACCCGAAACAAAAAATACGACTCAACCCTGTGGCTGTCCGCTAAATAAAAAATGCGAGGAGCACGAATGTTAACACGTTTTAGGGCCGGATCGCGGTCCTTTTTTCTTTCTAACTTATCCACAATTACTATCTTGACAAGTAGGGCTGCTTTAATCTAAAATGACCTATAATCAAGTGAGCGAGCGAAATGCGAAAACGAGCTTTCGCATTTCCGAGCGAG
>CAYIFD010000010.1:0-10327 GCA_964362595.1 uncultured Candidatus Saccharibacteria bacterium | reverse complement strand
AGCAGGAGATCATATTGGCTGAAGAGTATTTTTTTCTTCACCTCAAAAGTGGCGGCAATTGAGGATTGGAGAGTGGAAATCTGCTGTCTTAACTGCTGGATCTGGTCTTGAATATCGGTCGATGCGCCGGAAGGGTCTTGCGCGGTCAATTCACCTATCTTTTTCCGGGCGTCAAAGAGGTTCCGGCGATCACTAATAAGTTTCGCGTCAGCAAGCGCTATTGCCGCGTCTGCCATAAAGAGACCGTCGTTGATCCGTTTGGCTATAACACTCTCCGTAAGGTCCTCGCGCGGGAGGTTACGGAAACCCGGGTCAAAAATTCCCTGCCCGCTTGTTTTTTCACTGCTTCCGACAAAGGCGGTGGTGATAAGTTTATTGATGAGCGCATTGATAATAACCGAGATTGCCTCATCAAATTCTTTGGCGGCCCAAGCAAAGTCAAGTCCGCCGAAGGTGGCCTTACTCAACCCGTCCGCGATAAGTTGTCCCGGGGTTTTGGTTTCGTATTCAGTTCGGCAAATTCGCTGCCTACCTCCTCCCGGAATCACAGACGGTCCTCTTCCTTCATCGTCAGGAAGAATTTCTCCTTCTTCCTGTTCTATAACCGGTTCTTCCGGGAGTACATCTCTGGTGACGATCTCACATTTCTCCACCGGCACCTTAAACCCCTCGAAACCTCCCCCAATCCGGTATCCCTCTGACACTCTTTCCCGAGCCCGGTTCTCGGCCTCAATTTTGGCATCTAAAGCGAAAAGATAAGCGCCAGCCGCTCTATTCTGCGGCTCCAAAGTAATGCGGATAAAAGCCGGCCATCCGCCTTGCTGGAAGTTCCCGTAGAAATTATCTAGATTTTTGATAATGTCGGTTACGGTGCACTCCAGCCGCTGGCGAAGACCAGGCGTGCGCAGAGATATATTTAAGAATGCGCCGATGTTGCCGCAGAGATTAAGCCCGGTAAGGTTGTTGAGAAATTCCCCACCGGCCGCGTCAGCTTCTTGCCGAAGGGCTTGTTCAAGATTTTTTATATAACCGACATTTTTTCCGCCATCGTTGTTAATCCAGGATACAATCTGCTGGGTGGTGGCTTGCAAAAGAGCGCGAATAATAATACGGGCCGCCGGATCAAAGATCCACTTTTTAAGGCCGTCTGCGGAAAGGAGATGAACCCCCGGGGGGTTGGTGATGGAGCATTCAAATACTTTCGGAACCTGAAACCCAAGATAACTAGCTCCAGCCGCCGACTGCGCAAGGCAATAGGCCACAATTCCGGCGGCAAGAGCTCCGAGAGTAGCGAATGCGGCAGTGCTTCCGGACGAGTTCTCCTCTTTCTTCTCTTGGGCGTATGCTGGTATCGGAGCCGCGATAATCTCGGCAAGCAAAAGCACCAGAAGAAAAACAGCGATATTTTTTTGTAAATTATTGAGACGGAACATAGGTGAGGTTTTCCATTAGAGAGCGGATTTCATTGAAATTGGCGGCAAATTCCTGGGCCCCCACAATCGCCCCCACAATATCCATCTCTGCGTTTCGTATTTTTCCGACGGCGTCTTTTTGGCTCTGAACCAAATTCATGTATCGCAAGTGGAATGAGGATAACTTCGAAGGAGTTGATATGTTTTTTAAGCGATCCAGCATTTTGTCGTACGCAATCAGATAAGAATCCAAGGTTTCCAGTGAAGAGAAATCATCTCGGCTAAGGGCGTCCGCAAAGATTTCCAGCGGAGAGCTGGTAATGGCGCTAAATACTGTCGTTGCCCCAATTATGTCTTTTGCGTAGTCCCCAACCGCTTTTATGCTGTTGTCGCCTGATACTTTGACGTCTTTTTCAGTGAAATAATTTTGACGTGATGCTGTTCCAGAAAGTGTTTCTGAAATAATCTGATTTCCGATCCCCTCGAAATCAAGGGGGCGCGAGGAACCGGAAAGGCGGGGTACAATTATGTTTACCCCGAATTTCTCTGCCAATTGGCCAGTTAGGTTGTCCGGAGAAAAATAGGGCGAGTAGTTTTCCAGAAGGGTGGAGGTGGCCACTCCGTCGTTCGGCCCTTTTTTCAGAGGGTCACGGGCAAGCTTAATTTCCTCTCCGTCCTTAGTCCCGTCGCCGTCCGTATCCGAATTATTCAGGTCGGTGCGGAAAATGGCTTCCTCCCAGTCCTTAAGTCCATCTCCGTCGCTGTCTTGGTTTAATTTCTCCAGTTGTTCTTGGCGAAGCAGGTTGGCAATCGGACTTGCGGTTTCAAAATTCGGTTTTGACTCCGGTTTTCTCCAGAGAAAGTAAATCCCAAATCCAATTGCGGACAAAACCAAAATAGCAAGAACCATCCTCGTTCTCCGGGTTTGCGGCCATGCTAAAACAGGCCATCTTCTCACTCTTTGATTATACGCTATTTATGGGCAAGGCACCTGTGGATAATCCACAGGCCGAACGTTTCGGCTATTTCGTGGAGAGCTTAGCTCTCCACGCTTTCCGTTTTTTGTAAAAACGAGGCAATTTTAACCCAATCTTGCAGGGATAATTCTTGAGGTCGGGACAGAGACAGATTAAGCTCTTTTAGCATATTCTTCGCTTTTTCCTTTCCCCTGAATTTCTTTAAGGTATTGGCCAATACTTTGCGCTTTTGAGAAAATCCTCGCTTCGCGATATCAAAAAAGAGCTTCTTGTCTAGACCGTTTTTGTGGAAAAAAACATCGGAGATGTCCGATACCTGAATGATAGCAGAATCCACCTTAGGCCGGGGAGAAAAACATGAGGATGGAACTGAAGCGATAATCTGTGGGGTTCCGTAGGTCTGCACTGAAAGGCCGAGCAGATTCATTTTGGGCGGCTTGGCGCAAATACGCTCAGCCACCTCTTTTTGAATGGTCATAACTATAAACTCCGGTTTATAGGACCCTTCAAGGAGCAGACGAAAAAGCCGGGAAGTGAGATAATATGGAATATTGGCCACCATCTTGAATCTATTTACTTCTAAACTTCTGAAGTCCGACTTCAGAAGTTTTAGAATATCGCCGGTGACTACGACAACATTCGGAATTTTCTCTTTATGGAGCAGCTCGGCAAGTTTTTCGTCTTTTTCTACGGCAATTATCTGTCCGGCGTTTTTAGCCAGAGCGCGAGTTAAAATTCCGGTTCCCGGCCCGATTTCCAGCACCGTATCGGATTTTTTCAGTTCCGCGGCTTTAACCAGAGTGGCAACAACCCATTGGCATTTGAGAAAATGTTGTCCGAGAAATTTACTTGCCTTCATACAAAAATAAAATATCAAAAATTAGAATTTAGGTATCCCTGCCTGTCCGGCTTGCCTCGCTAAAGCTCCGGCGGAGCGGGCAAGCAGGACTTCGCTCTGATTTAATTTAATCTATAGTTATCTTTCCCAGTCCATCCTCCCTCACTTCTATCAGATGATCCGGGATCTCGGAAATAAACCGGGAGGGCGCATTGGCTTGGATGGAGCCGAAATGCGCCCGGCGCAAGGCAAAGGAAAGAAAAATCTTGTTTTTGGCCCGGGTAATGCCGACAAACATAAGCCGTCGCTCCTCCTCCAGCTCCTGGGGATTAAACAGGGAGCGCGCATGAGGAAAGATGCCTTCCTCCAATCCCACCATAAATACCACTGAAAATTCTAATCCCTTGGCCGCATGCAAGGTCATAAGTCGTACGGCCTCTTTCCCGGGACCCGATTCGTCCGCGTCCGTCATCAAGGCGATATCCTCCAGCAGTTTCTCCGCTCCCGCGCTTGGAGGCAGGTCATCGTATTTTTGAGCAAGATTTACAAATTCCTGTATATTTTCCCAACGCTCCTCGGCGTTGGATCCGTCCTCCAGGTATTCCCGGTAGCGGATGGATTTCACCAATTCTTTGAGCAAGGCGGTTGGCGGAATAGTTTTTATCCTTTCACGCATGCTCTTTGCCAACTTGCCAAATCGGGCAAGTTCCTCGGCTGCTTTTTTGGGCAGAGTGCTTAATTTTCCTTCCAGATATAAAAGAAAAGTGCGGGGGCCAACGCCGCGGGGAGGAATATTAATGATGCGCTTCAAACTCAAAAGGTCTTTGGGGTTCAGAAGCCAGCGCAGATAAGCCACCATGTCTTTTATCTCCTTGCGCTGATAAAAACGTATTCCTCCCACGATTTTGTAGGAGAAATTGCGCTCAAGCAGGATTTCCTCCAGGACTCGGGATTGGGCATTGGTGCGGTAAAGCACTACCATGTCTTTTAACGAAATCCTTTGCCGCCGCAATTCTTCCATCTTCTCCACTACAAATTCCGCCTCGGTTCGTTCGTTTTCCACCGGCACCAAAGTTAAAAGTTCTCCTTCTTCGCGCTCGGTCCACAGTTTTTTTTCTTTTTGCAGCTTGTTACGGCCGATAATCCCCTTGGCGGCATCCAGAATTGACTGGGTAGAGCGGTAATTTTGATCAAGCAGCACCACGCGGGCTTCCGGCCAGTCCTTTTCAAAATTTAAAATATTGCGGTAGTCGGCTCCTCTAAAGCCATAAATACTTTGTGCGTCGTCTCCGACAACCGCAATATTTCTATGTTTTCCGGCAAGCATCGTGATTAGAGTATACTGGCTTAAGTTGGTATCCTGCCATTCGTCCACGTTTATATATCTGTATTGATTTTGATATTCTTCAAGGATTTCGGGATGGCGCTCAAAAAGCAGGCAGACGTTAAGCAAAAGATCGTCAAAGTCCATGGCATTGGCCTCGTGCAGGCGCTTTTGGTAGCCGGCGTAAATTTTGTGCACAATTCTGGGGTAAAAATCAATATTGCCCGCCTCGGCCTCGTATCGTTCTGGAGTTACCAATTCATTTTTAAGCCGAGAGATAGTATTGGCCACCATCCCGGGAGCAAATTGTTTAGGATTTACTTCCTGCTCCTTCATCACCTCCTTTAGGAGAGACAAAGTATCGTCATCGTCAAAAATGGTAAAATTGCGCAGATAGCCTAGGCAGGAAGCGTGAGCCCGAAGAATTTTGGCGGCAAACGAATGAAAGGTTCCTATAAATAAATTTTCAATGTTTTTGTTTCCTGCCAATCTTTTTATCCGTTCGCGCATTTCTCCGGCCGCCTTGTTGGTAAAAGTTACGGCTAAAATGTGTTCGGGCAACATGGCTTGGCTAAGCAGCCAGGCCACCCGGCTGGTAAGGGTTTTTGTTTTTCCCGAGCCGGGACCGGCCAAAATCAAAACCGGTCCTTCCGTTGCGAGGACCGCCTCTTTTTGTTTTGGATTTAGGTCTTTCAGCAATTCTTCCATGAAGAATACCATTTATGATAGTGTGGATACCTCGGCTTGACTAGGGGCAGAAGGAGGGGTACCCTTGGGTGTAGCGACTATCGCTTTTTTTATTGGTACTTACTTAGACACAAACCCGCCTTTGGGCGAATCCACAAAATATACTTTATCTAAGCCCTTTTTTAAAAAAGGGGGACTTTTCTTTGTTCTTCAGTTCGCCTTTGTTATAACTCTCTTGATCTATGCCCGACCTGCCGAAGCCGGGCTGTTTTCGGATATCTGGAAATTCTTTTCCGGAAGCGGGGTAGAGAAAGCGGCCGAATCCAACGCGGCGACTATCTCTCTGCCTCTTTTAGGAAGTGAAGCCAGGGCACAATCGCCGGCAGGTATTGGCGGACCTGGTGGCGAGAGCGCTACTCCTCCGCTGCCCACAGTGCAGGACAGCGCTTTGGTTGCATCTAGAAACCCGGCCGGAACTCTTTCCACCGAACATAACGGTCAGATTTTGATTTATACGGTGCAGAAAGGAGATACGCCAGGCGGTATTGCCGAGAATTTTGATATCTCCCTGAACACCCTGCTTTGGGCCAACAACATCCGCAACGCCAATCTTATCAAAATCGGAGACGAGCTTATTATACTTCCGGTAACCGGCATCCAGTATGAGGTGAAAAAAGGCGACACCATCGGGTCTGTCGCCAAAAAGTTTAAAGGAGATGAGAACGAAATCCTGAATTTCAACGGCTTAGCCATCGGCGAGCCGCTGAAAATAGGAATGACGTTAATCATTCCCGATGGCGAAATCACCCCCATCTCCACTTCCCCCGTTACTACCTCTGTTTCTCGTTTTGCCAATCTGCCGGCCGAACGCACCGGGTACTACTTGCGACCTATTATGGGAGGCAGAAAATCCCAGGGTATTCACGGCTTTAACGGAGTTGATCTGGCGACTTCCTGCGGATCGGCCGTGCTTGCTTCAGCCGAGGGCTCCATTATTATTGCTCGCTCTTCTGGTTGGAATGGCGGTTACGGAAAGTATACGGTGTTGGCCCATCCCAACGGAACCCAGACCCTTTACGCGCATCTGGGCTCTATCCTGGCCTCCGTGGGCCAGTTCGTGTCCCAAGGGTCTCAAATCGCCACCGTTGGCTCTACCGGAAACTCCACCGGCTGCCATGCGCATTTTGAAGTAAGAGGAGCAAGAAATCCCTTTTAGCTAAAAATTACAAATCTCAAGGCCAAATTCCAAACAAATCCCAATAACCAAAATTCATCTGTGATTTGGAATTTTACTCTAATTTCGGCCTATACTGCAAGGCCTCCAGCACGTGGTTCTCTCTGACATCTTCCGCTCCTTCCAGATCGGCAATGGTGCGAGACAGTTTAAGCAAACGATGATAAGCGCGGGCCGAGAGTCGGTGCCGTTCATGAGCAAGTTCCAGCATCGAGCGCAAGGACCCTTGTATAGGCACGAACTGCTTAAGCTCCCGTAATCCCATTTCTGCATTGGTATATATAGGCAGATCGCGGAATCTCTTTTTTTGTAAAGCGCGCGCCTTCTCCACCCGAGCCCGGACATCGGCCGAGGATTCTCCTTCTTTGCCCTCCAGCTTTTCAAAAGCAACCGGTGGCGTTTCAATATGAAGGTCAATCCGGTCAAGCATCGGCCCCGAAATTTTTTTCTTATATTTAGTTATAGCCCCCGGCGTGCAGACGCAGTCCTGAAGCGGGTTGCCGAGATTTCCGCAAGGGCAGGGATTCATGGCCGCCACCAGCATAAAGTGTGCCGGAAAGACGTGAACCCCTTGAACTCTTGCTATGGTAATGGAACGCTCTTCCAGGGGTTGGCGGAGTGATTCAATCACCCGGCGGTCAAACTCTGGAAATTCGTCTAAAAACAGCACTCCGCGATGAGACAAAGTAACCTCTCCTGGCCGCGGGTAAGTTCCTCCGCCTACGATGGCAGTATAGGAAGCAGTGTGGTGGGGATTGCGAAAAGGCCTGCTGGCGATAAAAGGCCGCTCTCCGGACAAAAGTCCGCCCACGCTATAAATTTTGGTTACCTCCAAGGCCTCCTCAAACAATAAAGCAGGCAATATAGACGGCAGAGCGGAAGCCAGAATGGATTTTCCCGCACCCGGTGGCCCGAACATCAGCAAATTGTGGCCGCCTGAAGCGGCAATTTCCAGCGCGCGTTTGGCCTTCTCCTGTCCGCGGATATCTTTAAAATCCATAGAATACGATTCCTCTCTTTT
Source organism: uncultured Candidatus Saccharibacteria bacterium (assembly GCA_964362595.1). GTDB lineage: Bacteria > Patescibacteriota > Minisyncoccia > Sungbacterales > HO2-52-23 > CAYPPK01. The sequence goes on along the minus strand of CAYIFD010000010.1, from coordinate 2,834 downwards.
GGCGTCCGGAGGAACGCAAAGGGAAAGTTCTTTTCTTCCGGAAAGATATTCAATTACTTCGGCCAAGTGTTGCGCCTCTCTTACTTCTAATCCCAGAACCGCGGCCGCTTCAGCGCCATTGCCTTGGGGAAGGATAATTTCTTTGAACCCGGCTGCCCTGGCCGAGAGCGCGATAGGCAAGACGCCGGTTACGCGGCGCAAGGATCCGTCCAGACCCAGCTCCCCTAAAAATATTCTGTCTTGGGGAGAAAAAGAAATCTGGGTGGAAGCAAGCAAAAAACCAAGGGCAATGGGTAAATCAAAAGCCGGCCCTTCTTTTTTGATGTCGGCCGGCGCTAAATTAACAATAACTCGCTGGGTTTTTTTATGGGGAGCAAGCGCTCCGATGTTTTTAATAGCCGCAGAGATTCTTTCGCGGGATTCCTGCACTTCTTTGTCGGCGAGGCCGACAATGGAAAAGATATGGAGTCCCGGCGTGGTATCCACTTCAACTGCGATGGGCTGGGCATCAATGCCGGTGACTTGGGCCGAATAGACAGTAACGGCCATGCTATTATTTAGGAGTATGCTCAATATGGAATTCCGCAGCGGGATTGGCATTAAGTCGTTCCGCCGGGATTTCCTTTTTGCATACACCGCATACTCCATAAGTGCCGTCTCCTAAACGCGCCAGCGCCTTGTTTACTTCCAGGAGACGCGATTCAAGCGAGTGCTCTGCCGCAATCCTGACTTCGTATTCCTCAACCTCATCTTGCGCCTGCTCCAAGGCGTCATGCGAATGCATGCCAACTCCTTCTTCTGCCCCAAATTGCGGAAACTTTGCGTCCCAGTTTCCTTCCAGGTGCGGGTCCGGACGCGCAAATGACTTTAATTCTTCCACGAGCCGGTCGTGTTCTTCTGCCAGCGTTTTTTTCATTTCCTGAAACAGAGAGTTATCCATGCTGACCTACCTTACTATTTTTAAGAAAGCGAGTCAAAAGGTTAGCCCCGTTAGAAGTCTAGAGCAAAAAATCTGCCTTCAAATTTTTTGCTTCGGTAAGAATCGTCAGAAAAGTTTATCATGCTTTTGCGGTAAACAAGTCAGTAGTGGAAAACACGACTTCTAACGGGGTTAGTTCGCGCTGAACAGACGGCTAATTACCGTTTCCATGCTTTCCTTACTGGTGGTGATCACCAAGAGATTTTTGGCTGGGAAAAGAGCGTAGCCAATTCCTAAATCCCCTGCTGGTGAAAGCTTTTGATAACGCCAGTCAATATTACGGAAAGTACGGTCCTCAAAAGGAGTGATCGCCGTTTCCGGTTTCAGGTCAAAGAAAAGAGGGAGAAAATCCGCCAAGAGCGATGATTCCCAGCTAAGAAGGTCAAGAAAAGTACGATCCAGATCGGTGGTTTCCGTTGCCAAACCAAACCGGCGTCCTGATTCGCTCGTATATACAAAGGCCATAATCGGGGCTCCTACCCTATCCAGAAAAGCCCGGGGCGGGGTCATACGGTAAAATTCTACCAGGTCTGCCATGGCGGCATAACGTTCTTGCTCGCCGTCCTCAAATTTAATGATAATACGTTTGATGGTGCCCAGGCGCTCCGGCTCCTCGTAGGCGTCTTGCATTAGAGAGAAGAAACGATCCAGGTCTTGAGACCGCATGCTCAAAGTTCGCGAGGATTCCGTGGCAAAAAAAGGAAGAGGTGGAGACGGTTTCCTCACTACGGTTGGCGCCGCCGCTGGCGCTAAAAAAACATAAGCAAGTCCTCCGATAGCAGTCAGGGCGATAATTACTAAAATAAAAGTAAGGAACTTTGTCCTTTTTCGCTCTTTTTGCTCTGTTTTGAACGAAGCATTAGTTTCTTGTCCCACCAGGTCCAACAATCCGGGCTTGGTATTCCGGAAAAGTTCTTGAACGTCCGTCTTCATGGTCCGAATGCCCGGCTTACGTTCTTTGCTTTCTTCGGAATTATTTTCTTGATTTGTGGGCATCTCGGCCATATAAATTAAGTTAAGGCATCTTTCGTTCTCTTTCCTCCCTTCCTTTCCTAACTTCTTCCTCACTGTAACGGCCGGGCACATCTTTAAGGGAAAGATTAACCCTTCCCTGATCGTCTATGTTCTTTATTTTTACGGGCACCATATCTCCCACTTTAACTATATCAGTAACTCTCTCAACTCGCCACGGGGCAAGCTCCGAGATATGGATAAGCCCGTCCTGTCTTGGTCCAATTTCCACCATAGCGCCGAAATCAAGAACTCTGGTCACTCTTCCTTCCAATAGTTCCCCGGATTTTAGCTCTCTAGTAACCTGCTTAACCAAGGATAGGGCCTTTTTCATTCCCTCTTCCTTAGCGGCGGTGATAAAGACGGTTCCGTCCTCTTCAATATCAATCTCGGTTCCGGTTTGGGCGATAATGTCGTTGATAACTTTGCCGCCGGGGCCGATAAGCGCTCCGATTTTTTCCGGATTGATCTTAAGAATACTGATGCGCGGAGCCCAGGGAGAAAGCTCTGGCCGGGGTTTAGAAATAGCCGTGTCCAGAATTTCAAGAATCTTCATCCTGGCCTCGCGGGCCTGCTTTAACGTGTCCTGCACCATGGGCAGGGTAAGTCCTTCAATCTTTACATCCAGTTGCGCCGCGGTAATGCCGTCTCGGGTTCCGGCTACTTTAAAATCCATATCTCCATGGCGGTCTTCATGGCCTTGCAGATCCGTAAGCACCCGATATTCTCCTTTCTCATTTACCATAAGCCCCATAGCCGCTCCGGCAACGGCTTTTTTAACGGGCACGCCGGCATCCATAAGGGCTAAAGATGAACCGCAAACCGAAGCCATGGAGCTGGAGCC
>CAYIFD010000009.1:11306-11499 GCA_964362595.1 uncultured Candidatus Saccharibacteria bacterium | reverse complement strand
CCTCTGTAATAGAGGCCAATCCTTCTGAAACTACCGAGGTTTCACCCGCCAATCTTGAGGTCTCACCTCCTAAGGGAGGAGAGACCTCTGAACTGCCGCGGACGCAACTTGAAATCGAAGAGGTCAAACAAACAAGCCGAAAAGACACCACCTCAACGCGGCCCCCAACATCAACCGCACCAACGGCAGCCCC